>CAIWHS010000094.1 GCA_903912515.1 uncultured Planctomycetaceae bacterium | reverse complement strand
GAAAAAGGGCAGCGGAATGATTGGCATTTTGTGACAATCATTCCGTATTTCCCTGAAACCGGCGGCCATTCACGGCAACAAGTGGTTTTTGCGCAAAACTATATTGGCAAAGGATTTACGTCATAATTAGGAAAAAGCCAGCACATGGCCAAACACATCAAAACAAGATGTGGATGATCATGGGGGCTGTTCCTGTTTAGCGGATTTTCTTGAAGGTGTCGTAGTGGTCAACCGTGTAATTGGCACTGCCATCTGAACCGGTGATCAGCCGTTCGGCACCGCGGTTCACGCCGGGCCGAAGCGGATTCACATCCCACTCGCGGTAGCGGATTCGCTTGCCGGATCGGTCTGTCTGAGGCAGACGGCGCTCGAAGTTGCCGAAGTTGCGACCGCCCTCGTAGCCCTGCATGGGCTGGCCGTTTTTGTCCACATGGTCGAGCACCTTGATAAATTTTTCGGGTGCGTTACGGTTAGTGGCCGGTGGAACGGGCGCTGGAGGGGCTGAGCGGGGATTAGCCATGGGTGGGCTGACCGGACGAGCGGCGGGAACCGCTGGCTTTGAATTGGCACCGGAAGGAGCGGCTGGCACGAGGGTGTCTTTCAGGAAGGCCTTAATGGCCTCGAACGAACGCTGGTCGGCATCGGCATCGTAGGCGCGGCCCGACTTCAGGTCGGTTCCCGCCTGTGGGTTGGTGAAATCACCCGTCACACCCCCAAAACGCAAAATTTGCCAATCAACACCACCCTCACGCATCTCGTCCTCAAACGAGCCGATTTGTGCCAAAGGAACCAGCGGATCGTCTGAACCGGTGATCACCAATATCGAGGCACCTATGTTTTTGCCATCTTGGCCCATGGGAGTGAGGTCGCCATGCACAGCAACAACCCCCTGCAGGTCAGCCTTGGACCGCGCCATCTCCAATGCGGCGGTAGCGCCGGTGCCGAAGCCGATCGCAATAATGCGTTCCATGTCGGCCTGGGGCTGTTTCTCAAGGGCTGCCAAAGCGGCCATACCTCGTCTGCGCACCAACTTTCGGTCGCGGCGGGTCAGTTCCAGTTTCTCAGCGGCATCAGCGGTGCTGTTTGGGCTGGCACCTTTTCCGTAAAGATCAGCCGAGAAAACCAGGTAGCCCATGGTGGCGAACTTGCTAGCGGTCAGTTTGGCCAACGGACTGCTCGGGCCCTGCTCGTGAGCGAGCAAAATAACCGGACGCTTGCCCTGCAAAGCCGGGTCCAGCACAAGCTGGCCTTCCAGGTTGGTGTCACCTTCCTGATAGACGACAGGCTTGGATACAGGAGGTGCACCTTGGGCTGCTGTGGTCAATAAGCCAAGTGGCAGGGGGCCGAGTAAGCAGGTTAACCCATAAAGAAGCAAAGTGCGCATGATTTGTACCCCTCCGGTCATTAAGAATTTTTGATTCGCAAATACACCAGCACCTGCCTGGTACTGGTTTTTTCCCATTCTTGGTTGACCTTGATCGGTACAACTTTGCCTAAGGCCATGCTCACGGTGATTTCTGTGGTGAAGGTGACAATGCTGTCGGGCTTGAATTCTTCAGGTTTTTCCTTGTCTTTTTCCTTGTCTGGTGCGGGAGAGTTTTTCCCGAGGTTGACGCGGGAATCCTCTAATTTGATATCTGCAAGGTATTCGCCATCTTTAGGCTGCCGCAGGGTAATGTTGGCCATGGTGCCCACACTGCGGAAGGAGTAGTTACGGGTGGCCAAGCCTCTGGAATTCATCATGCTGCCAGTGGCCAGAGGTTTGTCCTCACCCACTTGGATGCGGGCAGGCTGGTTTTCACCGCTCTTCAATTCGAGAAATCGACTGCTGGAAATTTTCCCTTCTGATTGAAGTTTTTTGACCAAGCTCTGCCAGCTTGCATCGGTGAAGGTTGCCCCGCCGGATGCAGTGGCAATCAATTGGGACATGTCATCCCCGGTCGATGACTCGAGAACGGTCAATTCCATGGTGTAGGTTTTGCCAGGTTTGTCCAATTGTTCAAGGATTTGTTTGGCTTCTTGCACACCTTTTTCCGTGCCTGAAAGCAGAATGGCTGGAACTGGGGTTCCAGCAGCCACTTCTGCCGTCAAGGTTTCGCCGTAGGCTTTTTGCAACGATTTTGCCAGCAAATCTGGTTTGGCGTGTTTGATCTCAACCACCATCGTCTTGTCCCGGGGGTGCTTCAGTGGCAACAACTCACGGGTAGGCGAACTTGTTTCTGGTCCTGCTTCCGGCAGGCGAGACCTGAGAGGTCTTCCCCCCTGCTGTGGCGGTTGCAGGTCCTGCGGCCTTCCAGCACTGGCCCCAGGCACAACCTGTGGAGTACCTGATGGTGCTGGAAAGTTAGATTGCCCGGGGTAGCTAAGCCCCACGGCGATCACCAGCCAAACTGGATTCAAGCTCATCGTGTGCTCCTTAGGCAAATGAACGGTATGGAGGCCAAACGAACCTATTCAACTATCCCCCGCTCACCCAGTTGTCTGGGTAGGGTGTTGCGCCAGGCAGCGGTCAGATCGCCAAGCGGGCTCCACACGATCCAGTCGCCCGAGGGACCAGCGATGCGCAAACGGGGTTCCTTCACAACCTTGCCAATAGACTGGGTGGCCACACCTGCCATGGCTTTTTCAAAGGCCGCGGCGTTTTGTGGAGTGACTTCCAACACAAATCGGCTTGGCGATTCGGAAAAAAGCGTCGCGCGCACGGGCAACGAACTGTGCTTGCTGAACAAGCCGTCCAAGTCGCAACCTAAACCGCCGGCAAGTGCCATTTCCGCCACGCAGGCGGCCACACCACCCTCGTTGATGTCGTGGGCCGAACGCACCAAACCCGCATCCATGGCACCATGCAGAGTTTTGTAAATATTCAGGGCTTTTGTCGTGTCCACCTGGGGGGCGTCTCCACCTTCCACCTTGTGCAGCGCGTGGTATTGCGAGCCGGCCAAAGCGGTTTGGGTTTCACCCACTAAATACAGGAGGTTACCTGTTCCTTTCAGGTCCATGGACAAAGCCTTGCGCACATCGTGAACAATGCCGATAGCACTAATTAGCAAAGTGGGCGGGATGACGATCCTTCGGTCTGCGCCCTTGTATTCGTTCTTCAGGCTGTCCTTGCCGCTGATGAAGGGCATGTTCCAGGCGATGGCCAGATCGTGGCAGGCTTCGGCGGCCCGCACCAGCAGGCCCAGTTCCTCGGGTCGGTCTGTGTCACCCCAGCAGAAGTTGTCTAATAGGGCTATGCGCGCGGGGTCGGTGCCTACCGCCACCAAGTTGCGCACGGCCTCGTCAATTCCGCACGCGGCCATGCTGTAGGGGTCGATGCGTCCCATGCGGTGCGCCAGGCCGCATGCGACTGCGAAGCCCAGATGATTTCCTAGTATGGGTGCCTGCACGGCAGCATCCGAGGGGCCTGCCTCGTCGATGCCAACCAGCGGCTTGATCACGCTCCCGCCCTGCACCTCGTGGTCATATTGGCGGATGATCCATTCCTTGGAAGCCACATCAGGCAGCGCTAATATCCCGGTCAGGGTCTTGCAAAAATCCTCGTTGTCTGGGTAAACAGGGGTAGCAAGAGCAGGCGGGCTCCAGCGTGCTTGGCGGGTAATAGGCGGTCGGCCACCATGCAGGAACTCCATGTCCAGCTCGCCCACCTGTTTTCCGTGCCAGAAAAGCCCCAGTTTCCCCGTTGCCTGAAACACGCCAAGCGTGGTGGCTTCCACACCCTCGGCTTCGCATTCCTTCCTCAGTGCCTCGAAGTTTTCGGGTGGCACTGCCAGCACCATCCGCTCTTGGGATTCGCTGATCCAAATCTCCACTGGCGAGAGACCCAAGTACTTCAGGGGTGCCTTTTCCAGATCCACCCGGGCTCCTAGTTCGGCTCCCATTTCGCCCACTGCGGAACTGAAGCCACCGGCACCACAATCGGTGATGGCCCGGTAAAAGCCCTTGTCGCGGCAGCGCATGACCGCTTCAAGCACTTTCTTTTCCTCGATCGCGTTGCCAATCTGCACCGCGCCGCCACTGGTGACTGTGCTGGCAGCGTGCAAGCCCTCGCTCGAGAAGGTTGCCCCATGGATGCCGTCGCGCCCGGTACGACCGCCCAGCGACACGATCAGGTCACCCGGCTCAACAGTCTTCACGGTTTTATTCACCGGTAAAAGGCCAACGGTGCCACAGAACACGAGCGGGTTGGTCAGGTAGTCCTCATGGAAAACCACCGCCCCGTTCACCGTGGGAATGCCCATGCGGTTGCCGTAGTCGCGCACGCCTGAAACAACACCGTGCAGTATCTTTTGCGGGTGTAAAACGCCGGTCGGCAGGTTTGCTGCCGGGTAATCCATCGGGCCGAAGCAGAACACATCGGTGTTGCATACCGGTCGCGCGCCAAGGCCGGTCCCCATCGGGTCGCGCACAACGCCGCCAATGCCGGTACTGGCACCGCCATATGGCTCGATGGCGCTGGGCCGGTTGTGGGTCTCCACCTTGAAAACCAGATGGTCGGTGTCGCTGAAGCGGATAACCCCGGCGTTGTCCTCAAACACCGAGACGCACCAGTCGTCTTTGCCAAGTGCCTTGCGTACTTGCACCGTGGCTTGGAAGATCGTTTCCTTCAGTAGGTTCTTGAAGGTGCGCTCGGGGGTTTCAACCCGACCCTTCAATGTCTTGTGCGAGCAATGCTCGCTCCAGGTTTGGGCGATGGTTTCCAGCTCAATGTCAGCGATGTCGCGGCCAAGCCTTCTGGCATGCTCCTGAATAACACGCATCTCTGCGACCGAGAGCGCCAGACCCATGCGCTTGCTCACGGCCAAAAGGGCATCGTCTTGCAGCCCTTCCAGTTTCACAAACTCCTGGCTCCACGACGAAACACCATCCAGAGACAACCCTTCCAAACGCTTGCCTCCGGGAAGCACCTGCTCAATGGCGCCATTGGCGATAATTCGGTTGAAAAGGATGTCCTGCGTAGCTTCAGCCAAGATGGGCCCGTAATAACGGCGGAAAGTGCGCGCTTCGTTGACCGGAATCTCCAAGTCTCTTGCCAATTTGCCCACGCTCAATGCGGCAGGATCCATCACGCCCGGTCTGGGCAACACCGTCGCCACGGGAAGGGGGTTGGTCAGCACTTCTGCAAGGCGAATCTGCGCGCATTCCACCAGCGGATCCAGCAAAACACCGCTTACCAAAGATTCCACCTGCTTAAGCGACAGGTCTCCCTCAAGCAGGAAACCCCGAGTAGTCCGGTCGATAAAAGCGTGCGGCGGTTCCTGCTGGGTGAGAAGCCGGTACTCGTGGCGAATCCTGCTTTCTTCCCGGTCAGCGGTGAGGGGTGTGATCTCAACTTCCCACAACATGATCCATCCCCGCGCCCAAGGCGCATTGCGCAAAATCTACCCAGCAAATGTGCCGGAAAATGATCCAAAAGCCTCAAATGACATTGTACGACCTAAAACCGATTGGGGCGGGGCAGACTCGTCCAACCTGGTGTTGCTACAACTGTCTTGGGTGTTGGAAGGTTTTTTGGGCGGAATCAGCTTTTGGGCGATTCCTTGGTTTTGGGGAGATTGGGCATGCCAGTGCAGGCGCAGCAAGTTGTGGTGACAGAACCCTTCAAAGTAGCTGTTCGTGAGGTAACTCTTCCTGATCCCGGACCCAAACAAATTTTGGTGGCGGCTGATGCCTCGGCAATTAGCGCAGGCACAGAGTTGGCTGTTTACACCGGCACCCACCAATGGCTGAAAGATCCTAATCTGCCCGATTGGAAATTTCCTTTCAAATCAGGCTATTCAGCTGCAGGTAAGGTGGTGGCAATCGGGGCAGAAGCTGCTGAAATCACCGGGTTCAAGGCCGGTGATGCGGTCAGTTACCCCGGAAATCACGCTTCGCACGAACTGTTGACCTTGGGCCATGAACGGGGCCGACTGTGGCGGCTGCCCGCGGGAATTTGCCCGAAAAAAGCCGCTTTAGCCTGTATTGCCCGTTACGGTTTGGGTGCTTCAATCCGGGCAGGCCTCACTTTGGGGCGCAGTGCTGCTGTTTTGGGGCAGGGGGTGATTGGTCAGTTTGCCCTGCGTTGCCTGAGAGCGGCCGGCTGCAACCCGGTGGTGGGTATCGATGCCGTTCCCATGCGGCGCAAGGCCGCAATGGCTTCCGGGGCCGATGCCGTGATCGATCCCTCAGAGGGCGATGTTCGCATCCTATTAAACAAAATTTTGCCAGGCGGTGCCGAAATTGTCGCGGATGCGACAGGGGTACCCGACGCAGTGGCTGTTGCCATGAGTTTGGCCTGCGATGCGGGCCAAGTAGTGGTTGTAGGCAGCCCACGAGGGATAGCTAAAGATGTTAATTTCTATGACCATTTGCATCGGCGATACATCGAGGTGACGGGGGCTCACGGCAATATGCTGTTCGAACCGGGCCACACCCGTTTGGCCGGGGCATGGGGAATCGATAAGGCGCAAAACTGGCTTCTTGCAGCCATTGCCAGCGGTCGTTTGAACCTCGATGGATTGGTCACCCACACCATCCGGCCCGATGGGGTTGGCCAGGCCTATGAAGGCCTTTTGAAAGACAAGGACAACTGGCTCGGCGTGGTTGTTGATTGGTCCTAAGTCTTTTAAATTCAGTAACTTGTGAGCTGGTAAATGGAATCCCTACAAGGGTATGCCCTGGCCGCTGGCACCGCGCTATTGGCCGGGGGTATCAATGCCCTGGCCGGCGGGGGTACTTTGTTGACTTTTCCGGCCTTGTTAGCAGTCATGGGCCCCACCGAGGCCAATATGACCAGCACCTTGGCACTTTTTCCTGGCTCTCTGGCTGGGTCGTGGGGTTTCCGCAAAGAAATTTATCAGGGAAGAAATTGGCTCCTCAGGCTGCTTCCGGCCAGTGTTTTGGGAGGAATTACTGGCTCTCTGCTGCTGGCCTGGGGCTCTCCTGCGCATTTCGCTTTACTAATTCCTTGGCTCATTTTGACAGCCTCGGTGCTGTTCATTATCCAGCCGTGGGTGGCCAGAGGTCAGGGCGAAGAGGAGAAAAATCCGTCTTGGAAAGTGCTGGCAATTGCCAGTCTGTGTCAATTTTTGGTGGCTGTTTACGGCGGGTATTTTGGCGCCGGTATTGGCATTTTGATGCTTGCGACCTTGGGCCAATGGGGGGTGGGTAGCCTCCACCGAGTCAACGGAATGAAAAATCTGCTCGCAGCAATTATTAATGGAATATCTGCAGTTATATTTGGTTTGTCCGGCTATGTCCGCTGGGATTATGTTTTGGCGATGGGGGTAGCTGCGGTTGTTGGCGGTTACATTGCCGGTCAATTGGGCCCGAAAATTCCCCGTAAATGGTTGCGGGCCTTTGTGATCTGCGCAGGAGTGACCCAAACTCTCTATTATTTCTCAAAGCAGTTGGGTTGGCTCGAATGACCGGCGCTTGTGCCCGGTTCAATGCGGCCCAAATTTTCTTAATGTCATCCGGAGGGTGTGGAGCGTGCAAAGGGTGAACAATCCATGGTTTCGCTTGGCCCTAACCGGTTTTTTGGTGGGTTCCATTCTTGGCTGCGCCGAGGGGGGATCCATTCAGGGTGGAAATAACGGGGGAGGCAAAGGGATGCCCATTGAAGTGCCAGCGGATGCGAAAAAAACGGACAGCGGTCTGCAATATGTCGACCTGAAGGAAGGTACTGGTGCCGAAGCCAAGGCCGGCTCAGCAGTGGAAGTGCACTACACCGGCTGGTTGCAATCCAACGGCAACAAATTCGATTCCAGCCTCGACCGCAAGAAAAGTTTCGATTTTGACCTCGGCGCCCGTCGTGTTATCGCAGGTTGGGATGAAGGCGTTCAGGGCATGAAAGAAGGCGGAAAACGCAAGCTGTTTATCCCCGCCAAGCTGGGTTACGGCGAGCGAGGTGCAGGTGGAGCCATTCCTCCAGGTGCCGATCTGGTGTTCGAGGTGGAGCTGCTGAAAGTGGCCAAACCTATCGAAGTCCCAGCTGACGCTACCAAAAACCCTAGTGGGTTACGATTCGTCGACAGCAAAAAGGGTGAGGGCGTCGAGGCTTCCAAGGGCCGCAAGGTGGTCGTGCACTACACCGGCTGGCTTGAAACCAACGGCAAAAAGTTCGACTCCAGCGTCGATCGGAAAGACCCGTTCGATTTCAAACTCGGCGCCGGCGAGGTCATACAAGGCTGGGACGAAGGCGTCGAGGGCATGCGGGTGGGTGGAAAACGCCGCCTTTTCATCCCCTCCAAGCTGGGTTACGGCGAACGCGGTGCCGGTCGGGACATTCCCGGTGGCGCCAACCTTGTGTTCGATGTGGAGCTTCTGGAAGTACGCTAACTGATGATATGGAGAATCTGGATTAATTGATTAATCTGGGATTTCTGGGAAAAGCCCTCCGCCCGGGAGGGCTTTTTCGTTGACAGTGGCCAAATTAAAGGGTCTATTATTTAGTACACGGATCTGTGGCATCCCTCCCGCCATACAATCGGGGGTGCAGTTTTGGGGTCTTTGGCTCCAGCAGATATGCTTAGGGCATTCTTTAGTGCCCGAAATGAAATGGGTTTTAGTCTCGCTCCGAGGATTAGACGGATGAATAAGCTTCCTGCAGGTTCAATCAATACTGACCCAGCGCATTTTCGTTCCGTGCCAAACCGACGCAACTTTTTGCATGTGGGTGCTGTTGGCTTTTTGGGCCTAAGCCTCGAGGGCTTGCTGCGCAACGAAGCCCGCGCTGCCGATTCAATTGGCGGCCGCCCCAGCAAAGAAGGTAAAGCCAAATCGCTCATTCATATCTTCCTGCCAGGTGGAATGGCCCACCAAGACAGCTTCGATCCCAAGCCTTTGGCTCCCGTTGATTACCGGGGTGAAGTGGGTTGGATCAACAGCAAGGTTGAAGGCGTCCAACTGGGCGAGCATTTCAAGCAAACCGCACAAATCACCGACAAAATCACTATCTGTCGGGCCATGACCCATGGTGAGGCCGCCCATGAGCGTGGCACCCACAACATGTTCACTGGCTATCGCCCCAATCCGGCACTTGTTTTCCCAAGCATGGGCAGCATTGTTAGCCACGAGTTCGGGCCACGCAATAACCTGCCGCCCTATGTGTGCATCCCCAGCATGCCCACCAACTTCGCCGGCTCGGGCTATCTCAGCAGTGCCTATTCGCCTTTCTCGCTGGGAAGCGACCCGGCCAACGGCAATTTCACCGTGCAAGACCTCAACCTGCCAGGCGATGTCGACAACAGGCGCTTCACTTCGCGCCGAAGCATGCTCGATGCGGTGAACAATCACTTCGTCAGCAAGGAAAAGGCTGACGGCTTGGAGGCGATGGACACCTTCTACCAAAGGGCATACGGCCTTATCAGCTCCCAAAAGGCTCGCGAGGCGTTCAATATCAACGCCGAAACCGCCAAGGTTCGCGATGAATACGGACGCAATGCCGCAGGTCAGCGTATGCTTCTGGCCCGCCGTTTGGTGGGTGCGGGGGTGCGTCTGGTCAGCCTCACCTACGGCGGCTGGGATATGCACAATGGCATCAAGGCCGGCATGGCAGACCAAGTGCCCGCTTTCGATCAGGGCTTCGCGACACTCATCCGCGATCTCGACCGCAACGGCATGCTCGACAACACCATGGTGATGATCTCCAGCGAGTTTGGTCGCACACCCAAGATCAACGCTACCGCTGGCCGAGACCACTGGCCCAAGGTGTTCAGCATCGTTTTGGCCGGTGGCGGAATCAAAAAGGGATTTGTCTACGGCAAGTCCGATCCCACAGCCAGCGAGCCGGATGACGATGCCCTCTCCGTCGAGGACATGGCCATGACCGTTTACAACCAACTGGGTATCGACGGCGTGAAGCGCCTCATTGCCCCGGGCAACCGCCCTATCGACATTGTCAACAGCGGCAAGGTTGTCAGCGAATTGCTGGCTTGATCCGCTTTTTATTGCCGCGGGATCGAAGGCTTGAACGCCTTTACCCGCGGCACCTTTGTCTGGACTGCCGGGGCCCGGTCCCGTTGTGGCTTCCCGCCTGAAGAATAACTGATTTATCACCTTGGATTGACAATGAGGGGTATTGCCATGGGCCCAAACAGCCTGTTGGCACGCGCCACACTAATGGCGCTTGTCTGCCTG
>CAIWHS010000093.1 GCA_903912515.1 uncultured Planctomycetaceae bacterium | reverse complement strand
GCGCTGGCAAAACCACACTGATGAAAACCATGCTCGGCCTGTTAAAACCAGCAACAGGCCGTGTAGAAATTTTAGGGCTTCCGGTTAGGGATGCTCGCGGTAAGGTTGCTTTTGTTCCCCAACGCGGCGCGGTGGATTGGGATTTTCCAGCTACCGTTGCAGACATTGCGCTCATGGGCACCCACGCAGGACTGCCTTGGTGGAAACCTTTGGGTGTCAACGAAAAAGGACGGGCCAAACTGGCGTTAGACCAAGTTGGCTTGACCAGCCTATCTCATCGGCCTCTGAATCAGCTATCAGGCGGCCAACAACAAAGGGCATTTTTAGCCCGGGCTTTAGCCCAAAATGCGCCCCTCTTGGTGCTTGATGAACCCTTTCAGGGTATTGATGCACTAACCGAAAAAACCATGCTGGCACTTTTTCAGGACCTGAAAGCGGAAGGTCGGTCACTCATCGTGGTCCACCACGACCTTCACACGGTCCGCGACCTCTTTGATCACTGCGTTCTTTTGAATGTGCGTGTGGTTGCCTCGGGACCCACTAAAACCACTCTCACCGACCAAAATCTCCGGTCAACTTACGGACCACGCCTTGGTTTGGATGTTGCAAGGACTTCAGAATCTCCTCAGTCAGTTCAACTCCGGGATTCTTCATGAATACCCCGGACACCGCCGTGGCATTTGCCTGTTTGACTGCTGGCGGCCTTTATGGGCTGCTTGGCAGCATGGCCTTCCTGCGTCGCCAATCGCTTAGGGGCGATGTTTTGGCACATGGCGCTTGGCCAGGTGTCCTTCTGGCTTTCGCTTTGACAGGCCAGCGATCTCCAGCCATTTTGGGCTTGGGTGCATTAGTCTCTGCCCTTGGCATGAATTACTTGATCAGTTTTTTGGAACGCCAATTTCCCAGACTGAAAGGAGATGCCGCTCCTGCCTTGTTGCTCTCTGGCAGCTTTGCAGTTGCATCAGTTATTTGGAGCCTCATGCAAAGGCACACAGAAGGCTTGGGCCAAGCCGGACTCAAATCCTTTTTGCTCGGTCAAGCGGCTTCGGTTCAGTGGCAAGACACTTGGTCACTGATTCTGGTTTTCGCCCTAGCTACTCTATCCGTTTTGTTTTTTTGGCGGGATTTACCCGGAGCTCTTTTCGATCGTGACCAAGCTATTATTCAGGGCCGCCCTGTAAAAATGATCGAATGGCTCCTCGAACTTCTTCTTGCGATAGCCGTAGTTACAGGCTTGACCATTGTTGGAGTGGTGGTACTGAGTGCCCTCTTTGTGGCAATCCCCCTGGCGGTTCGCCCCTTTACACATCGGTTTGGCCCGTTCCTGCTGGCCTCCACCCTTCTGGGAACCATGATTGGAATGGCAACTCCCTGGATCGTCATAAGCCTCGAAAGCGGGTTTGGTAATTCTGGGCGGGGCATTCCTACAGGCCCCATTTTTGTCCTTGCTGCAAGTTTATTGGCCTTTACATCCTTATTGGTCGCACATTTTTTTGCCCGAAAAAGTCCAAAAGAGTTGCCAACTCCATGACGATTTTTGCTGGCCTTTTGGAAGTGACCCTGATTGGCTCCTTGGCAGCCCTTGCCTGCTCTTTAGTCGGCCCGGTCCTCCTTTTGCGCAAAAGGGTTCTCTTGGGTGATGCTGTCAGCCACAGCCTGCTCGCTGGTATTGGTGTTGCCTACCTCATCCATCCGGTTCTTGATTCTCCTTGGTTAAGGGTGGGGGCCGCTGTTTCTGGCTGTTTGGCGGCTTGGTCCGCTTCCCAATTGACCCAAGTCCTGCGAGGCCGGGCAGACGCGGCACTGGGTTTGGTTTTTCCATTTTTCTTCTCAATTGGGGCGCTGATTTTGGCCCTGGCAGCCTCAGACTCCCACCTGGATGTTGACCAGGTTTTATCGGGGAATCTCGAAGCTTCCTGGCTTGAAAGAACCAGATTCATGGGCATTGATTTTGGCCCAACTGCTAGCTGGAATTTAGCCCTGGCGGTGATTGTTATCGCTACTCTAGGTTGGCTTGGTTGGCGCGACCTGCAACTTCACCTATTCGACCCACAACAGGGACAGGTTTTGGGCCGCCCAATGTGGCTAGTTGAAATATTGGTCGTCTTGGCTGCCACAACTATCATCGTCCTGGCGTTTGATGCCATGGGCCCTATTTTGGTTGTCACCCTCCTTGCTGGCCCAGGAATATGTGCCTGGCTAATAACGAAAAGGCTGCCAACATTTTTCCTTGCCTCAGTAATTGCCGGCCAAATTTCTGTTGTCACAGGGGTTGGCATGGCCGGCACCCTAGACCTGAATCTTGCCGGCTCCATTGGCCTAATGGCTGTTACTCTCGCAGCCGCTGTTCTGGCTTTCGCACCCTATAACGGCATTTTCCCCAAACTAATTTCCGCCAAACAAGCCAGAACCCGCTTTGTGGCTCGCCTACTTCTGGTCCATGTGAGGCAGCACGAAATCAAAGGCGATCACTCTATAGAAAATAGCCTTGAGAGCCT
>CAIWHS010000092.1 GCA_903912515.1 uncultured Planctomycetaceae bacterium | reverse complement strand
GGAAAATTAATGTGGTTAAATAGAATGGCCAACCCAGAGCTCACAAAAAATCCTGAGGTCAACTAGAGGGATGTTTACCGGCGAACTGTCGTGCCAGAATTCTAGGTGCTCAGATTTCCAAAGTTGGGATGATTTCCAAGGCAGGGGGGGGATGAAGAAATATCCGTAGATGCATGGCGGTCAGACGAGGGTGGATTTGCCGGACGGATACAAACGGCTTAGGCCTGGCGCATTGGCTGGTCCTGCGACAGGGCGAACCGCACCAGCCCTGTGAGCCGGTGTGGCAAATCCGGCCAAAGGGATATGAAACAGCGACCTGGGTCTACATGTGGGCCGAATCGTGGCATAATGGGCTGAGAGATTTCGAAGGGTTTGGAGGAAGTAAGCATGGTTCCTTTGTTTGCGGAATTGGTCAGCCAGCAGCAGGCAATTCACATGGTGCTGCACAACCTGTTGGCGAGCTTGGCCTACGGCATCGCCGGCATTGGGCTGATGGTGGCGGCTTTCAAGATCTTTGACTGGATGACACCCGGCGACTTGGGCAAAGAGATTCTGGAGAAGGGGAACCTCGCCGCAGCGATTCTGGCGACCGGGTTTTTGTTGGCTGTGGCCTTGATCGTGGCGGCGGCGTTCGCGTGAGTGGACTGGCGCCCATCACCCCCGGCAGCGGAGACAGCAGATGAGATCCTCGGCCAAAATGGCGCTGGTGCTGGGGGGCGTGACTGCGGTTTCGGGCTCGCTGGTGTGGTACCTGTGGGACAAGGGATTTGCAGGCGGGGGGCGCGGGTTGCACGGGCCATCGCCTTGGCTGATGCGGGGCTCGTCTTCGGCGGGCCGTTCGGGTGCGGGGGGCCAAGGCCCGGTGGCCGGCACGACGCAGGGGGGATTCGGCAGCACAGCCCATGCAATCTCTGGTTCATCGGGAGGGTGAGGCCATGTGGCGCGAGAACTGTGACCCCCGCCCGGATTGGCGCCAGCGCGTGGAGTCGCAAGGCTTTGTCTTCCATTCCCCGGATGGCGAACCCTACTGGGATGAAGGGGCTTGCTACCGGTTCAGCGTTGGCGAAGTGGACGAGCTGGAGGCTGCGACACTGGAGCTGGACCGGATGTGCCTGGAGGCCGTGGAGAGTGTGCTGGCGGAGGGCCGGCTGGGAATGTTCGGCATTCCCGAGGCGTTCCACAGCTGGATCCGGGAGAGCTGGGAAACACAGGAGCTGACCCTCTACGGCCGGTTTGACTTGTGCTGGCGTCCGGG
Source organism: uncultured Planctomycetaceae bacterium (assembly GCA_903912515.1). Classification (GTDB taxonomy): domain Bacteria; phylum Planctomycetota; class Planctomycetia; order Gemmatales; family Gemmataceae; genus UBA6894. The sequence goes on along the minus strand of CAIWHS010000092.1, from coordinate 1,545 downwards.
GCAGCCGCCGCGACTTTTGGAATACAACGCCGACACGCCCACCTCGCTACTGGAGGCGGCGGTGATCCAGTGGTACTGGCTGAAGGACACCCGCCCAGAGGGGGACCAGTTCAACTCGATCCACGAGAAGCTGATTAGCGCGTGGAAACGGCTGGGTGCGGAGTTTCGCGGCGGCGTCCATTTTGCCAGCGCCGCTGGTAGTGCCGAGGACTTCATGACGGCCACTTACCTGCGCGACACCGCAGCGCAGGGCGGGCTGCCGACGGTGCACTTGCCCATGGATTCCATCGGCTGGAACGATCGGCTGGGGAAATTCCTCGACCCCAAAGGTCGCGAAATACGGACCATCTTCAAGTTGTACCCGTGGGAGTGGATGTTCCACGAGGCGTTCGGTGTGCACCTCACGCGCGCGGCGACGCGGTGGCTGGAGGCGCCGTGGAAGGCGATTCTGTCGAACAAGGCGTTGCTTGTGGTGCTGTGGGACCTGTTTCCGGGGAACCCGCACTTGTTGGAGGCCAGGCTGGAGCCGTTTGGCACATCCTTCGCGCAGAAGCCGCTTCTGGGCCGGGAGGGGGCCAATATCGCCATAGTGTCGGAAGGGGAGATCACGGCGCGCACGGAAGGCCCTTATGGGCACCAGCCGTCGGTCTACCAGCAGCTTTGTCCGCTGCCGGTCTTCGGGGGCAACCACATGCTGGCAGGGAGCTGGATGGTGGACGGGCATGCGTGCGGGCTGGGGGTGCGCGAGGATTCCGGGCCTATCACAGGGAACACGAGCCGCTTTGTGCCGCACTGGATGGGATGAGGTTGGGGCCGGAGAAAAGCCGGATTAAAAAGTTTTTGGAGATCGGGTTCAAGGTAATTATTGTTGGCGGTACCTAGCGGAGTTGCCACCGCCATGCGATGAATACTTGCAGTTTGCCAAGAAAAGTGGACACAAGTTGAAGGATCATGCGGGCCTGATTCAGTATGTCTGGTACTTTTGCCCGGATCAACCTTTACCTAGTTGAAAGGGTGATTCAGCCGAAAACATGAGCGATGAGCAATACCTACTGCTAACGCCGGTTTGGGACCCAAAGGAAAAGGCGCAGCTTCAGCAAGCCTTGAAGACGCTCCACGATTGATTTGTCCTGGGGATGAAAAAACTGGTGGACTGAGGCAGGCCATGTTGTAACCTTATTTGCCATATATTAAAGTAATGAAAGGGATTAGAATTCGGATCGATTTTGTAGATTCTCAGTTGGTGTATTCATTTTGTTAGGTTGCAGATTTCCAACTAGGAAGGATTACATTCCATGCAGTGCTTCTCTATTTTTTGTGCTCCCGGCTTGGTTATGGCCACCATTCTGATGGCAGCGGGCTTTACGGCTATTCCGGCCCACGCGGTTGAACAAACGGGACAAGCTGCCATTACCGAAGGCGAGGTGAATGCTGCCCAGCAGGCTTGGTGCGACGGGTTACTGAAGATTGGCAAAATTGCCAGAGATGGCGGAGACTACAAGGCTGCTGCTGCAGAAATCATTGACAACCTCTACGACTATGGCG
>CAIWHS010000091.1 GCA_903912515.1 uncultured Planctomycetaceae bacterium | reverse complement strand
CAAAAAACGCTGTGGCCAAGGGGTGGGCTTGTCATGCTGGCTTGCCCTGGTGAACAGCTCATGAGCATTTTAAATGCAGTACGATTTTTTTCTCGGATTGAAACCCCGTAATTTCCTTCTGTAAATTCATCTTCCACCCTTCGCGGGATATCTTTGTTGGTAATACCGGCAGGAATACTTAAAATTGGATTAAAAATATCAAGAATTAACAGTTTTTGGCTAGCTTTACAATTTGCTAAACGAATAAAAATGTCATTTAGCTGTATGGTATTTGTAAGTATTCCGCCACTCACAGACTGTTCAAGTCTTGAATCTGATGAAAGAATTGCAACTTTACCCTTGTCATCTATCACGGGACGTGCGCATACGTATAAAACAATATTTTCCGATGATGGAACCTCTTCTATTTTTTGAAGGATGTTGATGTTCTGTTCGTGATTATTTGAGGCAGATTGGTTTGTATTTATTCGGTCAAAAACATTCCCGGAAGTTAGAATTTGCAGGTCTTCCTGACCAAACGGAACGGGGGCAATGCCCTCATCTTCCTGATCAGATACGAATATTGTGAAGAGAATTGGGGTTTTTTGGTTTCCAAACCAAGAAACGATCCCCGTTAAAATGCCAAAACAGGATAGCGCCGATACTATTGCTAGAATTAAAGCTAGGCTTTTTTTGCTAACAATTTTGGTTTTATTTTCATGAAAATTCAGCCATAAGCCTTCGACAGGTTCTGATTCCTCCACTGGTTTCACAGGTGGTAGATTGCTGTTGGGCGGGTTAGTTTGATCCTGTTCCTGGCTCATGGTGTTGTTTTACCTTTGTCCTGCTTATTTATCGGGGCAAAAGGCGATTCAATTGATTTTTGCGGGGCTTGGTCATTTCCATCAGGTTCCCCAGTGCTTTTTAAACGGATGAACCTGCCCGATTCTTCTGCTTCCTTCTTCAGGCGAGCCAAGGAAAAAAATTGGATGGATGAGATATTCTTCACAGTGGTTGAATCAATTGGCCAGAATACACTGGCAATTTTCCCTGCTTGAGGGTGAATAATGTCTTCTCTTCCAATACCTTGAACTCCTTCCAGACTGGCAATGGGATAACTTTTGGGTGATTTCCCCGGTGGTGGTGGGGTTGTTCGGCTTCGTATCACCAAGGTTGGTTTTATTTCGTAACGATCACTGCCAAGATGAACAGATCGACTTTCAAGGGTCACTGATTCTAAAAGCCAGATTTCTTCATCAAAAATCATTGACTTTCCAGCCAATTCTGTGGCAACAGTAAAATCAACTTTAGATTTTTCGCCTTGCCTTAAAATCATGAAAGGGATTGGCCCAGTTGAAGGAAGCCACCAAACACTCAGGGATGCAGCAGAAGGGCTGCCATCTCCTTTGGTTGGCCACCATGGTGAATTAATTGACCATGCCGGAGAAGCAAAGCCCGGCTCGTCCGTTATTCTGTTGGAATAAAGTCCGGATTCCAACGGTTCGCATTCCCACCAACAAATACCTGGCCTAACTTGCAAAAGGTCAACTTCTGTCGGATTCCATGTCTTCTCAAGTACAGCAAGGCGTTTGATATACGACTTGTCTCTTCGGTTGTAAATCAGCCCGCTTTTCCAGTCCCCAAGTTGAGCCTGGGGCCTGTTTGGATTGTCCTCCAGAATTCCAGACCTGCCAGCCTTGCCATTTTCATCCAGCTTTAAAAGCAGGGCATCTCCTGCTTGCAATCTTGCGATGCCCAATGGGGGACGCATGCGCCCGGAGCGGATGAGATATTCACCAGGGTCGATTCCTGGAACGATCCATTTGTCTGAAAAACCAACTTGCGACGCGGCAAAACCATCTGCTGGCATTCCTGTCAAAAAGAAGTTTTGGTTGTCTTCAACTTGATATAGGAATTCCCGGCGCAGCGACCGTTCCATTTGATTGATAAGTGTATCGAGGTCATTTGCCGAAATAAAACTTCCTGGGGGTTCCATTTTGGGCAACCCTTCAAAATCTTCTTTTGCTTGGTTTTCCTCCTCGCCCGCCTGAAATGCTATGACATTAATTTTTATATTTGATCCGGCGAAGGTTTTGCCCAGCAAGGCGGGTATGGAAAGTTTTTGGGGATTAAGCCCCTTGTCCTCCAAGGCCCGGTTGTCTTTGCCATCGGTGAGGACAAGCATGGTACTTGGACCTGCTTGTGCAATGGGACCGGTTAAAACTTTTGCAGCTTTAGCCATGGCCGCTATGACCGGGGACTTATTCCATGGAACCAATTCCCCGTTTTGAAAACGGCTACTAATGCTTTTGGCAATTTCCTCAGTGTCTTGGCCCAATATTGATGGACCAGCAACCAATCTGATAGCATCTTCTGGCTTTTCTAATGTACGAGCAGGCCCTTCAGCCTGACCAAAAACCCAAACGGAAAAATTGATGCCTGGCGGCAGTTTGGAAACGACTTTTTCAAGTGCCTCGGCAACCAATGCGATTTTACCTTTGCTATCGCCTTTTGGCCCCATGCTCCCGGAACAGTCGACAATTATAGCTATGTTGCCCTTCGCCAGTCCTGTTTTGGCTATGGCTTCCTTGTTAGCCCGGATGGCCAATGTTCCTTTTCCCTGGAAAATTGGTTTTGACCGAATGATAGGTGCAGTTGGATGTAAATCAAAAGGCACCTCCAAATCAATTCGCTGGCCCCTGAATAGGGCGGTGGCCACAACCCGAGATTTTCTTCTTTGTGGTTCCACTACTTTGGTCGCGTCCTGCCCGGCCTCGACAATCGGGGCTGAAAATTCAACTTTAATCAAATCAGGATTTGTCACAGGTATTTTGTCTTGGTGTAAGTTCATTTTTAAACTTCTGCGAATCCCTCCTTTGGGGATAGTTTGGATCAATTCGCGGTCTTGGTTCACTTCAAGTTGAACAACGCCCTGTGGGACAGAACCTCCGGAATTAGGGTAAACCTCGAACTCGATAGTTTGATTTTTTTCCGTGGTCCAATTAAGGGTTGGTGCTTTCTCAATCGGGTTTTCCGATACTGATTCTTTTTCGGATTTAAACCGGGTTCGAACTCCTGAGATGTTTAAACCTACAAGCGACAATTTGATTTCGCCATTTAGGTTCCGCAATACTTTGACTTCGGAGAGACCGGATGGGGTTATGCTAGATCCTGAAGCATCCCCAATCATGGCGTCCATTGCCTTTTGGTAGTAAGGAAACGCTAAACTAGTATTAAGATTGAAAAGGTGTTCTTCCCACGACCTTTTTGCTTGGTAAACCATGAAATGATTGATCCAAGCACGCCGAATTATGCTACCTGCCTCAGGGATGCCTTTGCTATCAATATTCGCAATTCGATCCAGACTGTCGGCTTTGCATACAAGCCCAAGTTTTCCCTTGCCCCCGTTTTCTTCCAGTGTATTTGCCAAATCAAGCATGGTGTCACAGGCGTTTTGGTAAAAACTGAGGCGCATTCCAACCTGCGATCCTACTTCTACCATATCCGAAAAATGGTTGCTTGAATTGGGCTTTAAAAGAGCCATACAGTTGTCATAGGATCTTTTAATTTTTTCGAATTCTTCAGGTTGTTTGTATGGTGAAAAATCATTTTCATCAAAAAGATCTT
>CAIWHS010000090.1 GCA_903912515.1 uncultured Planctomycetaceae bacterium | reverse complement strand
GGGCATGGGATCGCAAGGCCAATTCACCCATCCCTTGGTGGTGCGGGCCAAATTGGAAATCGCCAGTGCGTGTCATGCCCATGGCAAAGTGCCATCGCATGGCGTGGTCACCGAGTTCAGCGACATGTCGGCAATAGAAAGTGCGGCGCGGCGCGCCAGCCATGAACTCGGCTTCACCCGCATGTGGAGCATCCATCCGGCGCAGATCAGGCCCATTTTGGCGGCCATGGCACCCGACTCGGCAGAGGTGTTCAAAGCGGGCGAGATCATTTTGGCGGGCATCAAGCAAGACTGGGCCCCCATCAGCCACCAAGGCCAGTTGCACGACCGTGCCAGTTACCGATTTTTTTGGCAGGTGCTGGAACGCGCCCATGCCACCGGGCAGTTGATGCCCCAAGAGTTGGCTCATTTCTTTCACCCTTGAACAGGCGGTACCCATGGGCAAGTTGAGCAAGTTGTTGATGGCGGTTTGGCTGAGCACTGGTCTGGGTTGGGGCTGGGCCCAAACCCCGCCTGCCCCCGCCAAAAAAGCCAAAGCCACACCGGCCAAGCCACATGCAACACCAAAGGCCGTCGCATCAGCCAGCCCCAAGTTGGCCCAAGCGCAAGCCCCTTTGGCTGCTTTGGGTGAAGATTTGCTGGCAGTGTCCGCGCAGGTGCACACCGGTGACATGGTGTGCGAAGCCAACACGGTGAAGGTTTCCCCCATGTCCAATGCCCAGGGCTACTTTGAACTGCGCATGGGCAAGCATCACTACCGCATGGCCCCTGTGGCGTCTTTGACGGGTGCGGTTCGCTTGGAAGACGCCGCGCATGGCGCGGTGTGGATCCAATTGGCCAACAAATCCATGTTGATGAACCAAAAAGTGGGACGACGCATGGCCGACGATTGCCAAAGCCCCGCCCAAATGGTGGTGGCCGAAGCCATGGCCAAAATGCCACCCATCAATATCCTGGAACCGTTGAACGATAACCGTGCTTCCCCCGCGGCAGAACTGGCCAACAAATAGTGCCATCAGCCTTGTTTTGAACACCTTCTTTTTTGAATTTTGATTGGAGAACTCAGCATGTTGAAAACCTACCGTGACCATGTGGCCGAGCGCGCTGCCTTGGGCATTCCCCCCTTGCCCTTGAGCGCCAAGCAAACGGCCGAGCTCATCGAGTTGTTGAAAAACCCACCCCAGGGTGAAGAAGCCACTTTGGTGGACCTCATCACCCACCGCGTCCCCGCCGGTGTGGACGACGCGGCCAAGGTCAAGGCCAGCTATTTGGCGGCGGTGGCCCATGGCACTGAAAAATGCGCCTTGCTCAGCCCCGAAAAAGCCACTGAATTGCTGGGCACCATGCTGGGGGGCTTCAACCTCACGCCCTTGATCGACTTGCTCGACAACAAAGCCTGCGCACCGATTGCGGCTGAAGGTTTGAAGAAAACCTTGTTGATGTTTGACCAGTTTCACGATGTCAAAGAAAAAGCCGACAAAGGCAATGCCTTGGCCAAAGCGGTGGTGCAATCCTGGGCCGATGCCGAGTGGTTCACCAGCCGACCCGAAGTGCC
>CAIWHS010000089.1 GCA_903912515.1 uncultured Planctomycetaceae bacterium | reverse complement strand
GCTGAACACTCCTAAGGAAAAGGTAGGCTCAATTCGGCAACTTTGGGGACAGCCACCATTGAGCCCAGCTGCGTTTAGTTTCGATTATTTCATGTTCCAAAAGCGTTGTTTTTCCCATGGATTTCAGCAATTCCTTGGCTGCTATCAATCCAGACCGGACCGCACCTTCCATCGTTGAAGGCCAGCCAGTTTTCGTATGATCCCCTGCCAAAAATAAACCGGGGAAAACAGTTTGGGGGCCCGGCCGGATCTGGTCAAGGTCAGCAGTTTGGCGAAATGTTGCTGATTTTTCCCGAACCACCCTGCCACGAATAAGATGCGTATCAGCTTTGTGGCCGGTTGCAAAAATCGTTAAAAGCTCGTTAGCCGCTTTCTGAACAAGGCTTTCGCCATCTTCGGTCAAGAGGTGGTCTGAGGCACTCACCAAAACCTGGCAATAAGGGTCGTGAGGTGTTGCCCATGTTTTTCGAAAGACCCAATGGCCTAGGCATCCGACCAAGGCGGCATGCTCAACAGGTAAAAAACGGCGGTTGAACCACAAATGAATGGAGGTGATGCTGGAGGCTCCCAAAACCGCTGCCCAATTTGGCCCAGGCAGATTCACCCCAGACCGCATTAGAAGGTCCCAGCTGGATTTATGGGAACCAGCAAGGACAACGGAATCTGCAGCATGAATTCGCCCGTTTCTGCTGATTACGCCAGTAATTTGGCGGTTTTCATGAGTTATTTTTTGCACCGGGCAGTCGACCACCACTTCCACTCCAGCGTTGATCAGGGCATTGGTTAGCTCTTGGCCAAAAAGAGTGCCTAAAGGGCGTGTGGGCAGCCAGACGTCGAATGCTTCTTTTCCGCCTAAAAATGCTTGAACCATCACCTGCCTGGAGGCTCTCATTCCAAGACGGGAAAAATCGTCGTTCAAGGCACTCACCAAAACCGGTTCCCAAAATGCTTTGCGTTCCAAATCACCCTGTTTTTGTTGGTCCAGCCAGTGTGCGACCAGTTCGTCTCCCATCGAATCTTGCCAAGTAGCCATGGCTAAAACTGCTTTACCCAAAGCAATTTTGGATCGCATGGGAATAGTGTGTAGCTGCCAAAAGGCCCGAGTCAGGTGGAACGGCGCAGGAAGGGGGTCTGCGGCAAATTGGCTTTTTTTTCCATCCAAAGTGACAAAGGTGAGGTGTTTTTGCTTTTCCCAAGGGGTCAATAAGCCTAATTCAGCGGTAAAACGCCGAAGGTTAACGCAGCAACCCATCAGAAGGTGCTGACAATTATCAATTTTCTCGCCGCTTCCTTGGTCAATGAATGATCTAACTCTGCCTCCGGTTTCGGGACGAGCTTCCAAAAGGGTGACACTTTGATGGCCCAAGACCTTGGAGAGGGCTAGAGCACTAGCAGCACCGGCCAATCCTCCACCAACGACCAAAACCTTTCGGAATGATTTGGCTTTGAGATGCATGGCAAGCGTGGGGGATTCTTGCATGGTTTGTTGTAATTCTGCCAAAAGCTGCGTGTTGTTCATCCCAGATTAGGTGTAGTGCTAATCGAAATGAAAACGCCCGGAGAAAATATCCCCGTTCCAATAATTGTTGTATTCCATTGGAAAACAACTGTTTTAGGTTAGGCGTTTCTGCCGAGGGCAGGGGGTAGATCTGATTTTTAAAGATTTAGTGAACTTGACAGCCAGGACAGTCGTATTTAGGGTTAGATCATCGGTTCACGGAAGTGGCCGAAGAAAAAAAAGATGCCCGGCAAAACCGGGTATTTTTTGTTTTTTCTTTGACAACTAGGTTGGTGGAAGGAGCCGCGTCGGGCGTGGCGATTACCTGTTTCGGGTAGCGCTACGCTTGATACCTCTGGGATTTTGTGGTCCTGGGGGGCTTTTGAGTAGAAGCAAATAGAAACAGGCCAGACAG
>CAIWHS010000088.1 GCA_903912515.1 uncultured Planctomycetaceae bacterium | reverse complement strand
CTTTGCCCCAAAAAGGAGACATTCCCGCTGGTTCACAACGGGAGTGTCGCCTGGCATGAAAACCCACGCTTCCATGCCGCCCCGTGCCGCATACGCTGCCAAAGCACCCCCGGCATTTCCAGCGGTGGGAGCCGCCAGTCGATTGAGGCCAAGCCATTTTGCCATGCTCACCGCAACTGTCATGCCTCTGGACTTGAAAGACCCGGTGGGCAGGGTCGATTCATCCTTCACCTGGAGATTATCAAGCCCCATGGCTGCCCCTAGCCTTGGGCAATCGAGAATGGGGGTGGCCATCTCGCCAAGGCTCACAGGGGCCTGGTCCCAGGGCAAGGGAAGTAGTTCACGCCACCTCCAAACACCTTCTTTGCGTCCCGAAATTTCATCACGATCCAAAAGGGCCTTCGCCCGCTTCAGGTCATAACGAACCACCAGCGGGCGACCCAAATGCACCCCGTGAACCTCCCCAAAAGCATGTCGGCTTTGGTCAATTGGGCTTTCCAAGTGGGTGACCAAGCAATTCTGTTGGCTTGAAGGCATGGGGCGGCTCACGGTTTAAAAATGACGCGGGAAAAGGCTATAACTGGCTGAACCATCGTTAACAATCACCATCCAACCACGGATTCCACGCTGGGCAAAGGTATTTATTGGGCCCTTGCCAGGAACTGGTTCATCCACCTTGATTCCATTTTTGTTCAGGGGCTAGATTTTAAGTTCGTGAACCCGACTTAGGGAGAATTGTTGGCATGTTGCCGCTGGTGGCCAAAGAATTTGCAGGCTGGACCCAAGTTTGGGCCCCCGCAAAGGTGAATCTCTACCTGCGGGTGGTTGGCAAACGCCCAGATGGCTATCACGAGTTGGCTACCCACATGCTGCCATTGCCGGTTTACGACACCATTTTGGCAAGAATGGCACCAACTCTTTCTCTCCAGTGTGATGACCCAACCCTGCCAATAGATTCGACCAATTTGGTGATGAAAGCTGCTTTGTTGATTTCCCAGCGCCACGCTACCGACAGCGGAGCTGAGATCGCATTGCGAAAACGCATTCCACATCAGGCGGGAATGGGAGGCGGTTCGAGTGATGCGGCTGCCACCTTGGTTTGTCTGAACCATTTGTGGAATTTGGGTTTGGGTAAAAATGAATTAGCTTCAATGGCCCTCGAATTGGGCAGCGATGTGCCATTTTTTTTAGGCAAGGGACCTGCCTGGTGTACTGGAAGAGGTGAAGATTTGACACCTTTGGCAACTCCAGAGGCAGGGTTACACCTGGTTGTCGTCAAACCCTCCGAAGGCCTTTCCACCAAAGAAATTTTTGCCAGATTCAAGGCAAAACCCATGGGGGCTGCTTGGCGGGCTGATGCAGACGCAGAAACAGGCTCGGATTTTAATTTTAAACAGGCAATCGCCCAATCAGCACAGGCGGTAGCAGATACCCTTCGGAATGATCTGGAGGGCCCTGCGGTTCAATTATTGCCAGCCCTGGCACATATTCGTGCGGAATTAATGGCTGCAGGGGCTCAAGCGGTGGTCATGACCGGTAGCGGAAGCGCCATGGTCGCACTTGCGGCCGATGCCACAAAGGCTGTATCGGTGGGCCAAAGGCTCATGCTGACAAGGACGCCAGCCGGGCCGGTGGCCGTATTCGTGGCCAGTACGGTGCCATCAAACACCGACTAATATTCCCGGGAACGAATCGGTAAATAGGTCAAGGAGTGGACCGTGGAAATCACTGAAATCAGAATCAAATTGATGGATGAGGGCGGTGAGAACGAACGCCTCCATGCTTTTTGCTCCATCACATTTGACGGCTGCTTTGCAATTCGGGACTTGAAAATCATCGAGGGGCCCAGAGGCCTTTTCGTGGCGATGCCAAGTCGCAAGCTCACCGATCGTTGCAACCGCTGTGGCGGCAAAAACCATCTTCGAGCCCGATTTTGTAACGGTTGCGGTTGCAGGCAGGAAGAAGACCGGGCCAGTAGGCAGGTTCAAGGTCGCGTGAAGCTGCATGCCGATATTGCACATCCCATCAATCCCGCCGCCCGGGAAGGGATTCAGGAAACAATTATTACGGCATATCACCGCGAGCGTGAACTGGCGAAATTGCCGGGCTACATCTCCACTTACGATGAAATTGATGCGGGTGATTTTGACTCGGTTGCCTACTCCAACACCGCAGTGGAAACTTCGGGGTCCCATGCAACCGCTCAAGCGGTCCAGCCTGCTCGCCTGCATCGCCCCCAGTCGCCTCAGGGGCCTCATTTTCCCAGGGTCGCTGAGCCCCTGCATCAAAGGCGCAATCCCGGCTACACCTATTAATTTCTGTTCCAAGCCAAACGAAAAAGTATCTCCATATTTGGAGATGCTTTTTCGTTTGGGTCGCTGATTGGTCTGTCCCGGGTTTTCTTGGCGATTGTGGGGCAAGTATAATCAGCTACGGCGGGGCCAATTCTGGTATTCCGTCCAGATTGGGCGGGTGCATGTCGGAAAAGCCTGGAAATGATCCTTTGGAAAGGCTCGGCGATGCTAGACGCCTGCCAGAGGAGATGACCCGCACTTTCGAGGGCGATGACCTCGAGGCCTTGCTTGAGGCTGCAGAGCATTTCCCCTTTGGACCATTCTCCCTGGATCAGTCTACAGGAAGCGAAAACGACGAGGGCGAGTCTGACAATCCATTAACAGGTACCTTTGGTGCACTTGCGCTCGATCAGGAAGGCCCATGGGCCGACCAGCTTCGTCAAAGGCTTCGTACCACCGGTTACAGCGAACCACGGCTTTTGGCCTCGGGAAGTCCCAGGTCGCGTATTTACCTTTCACGCCATGTGGATTTAGATCTGACGGTGGCGGTCAAGGTATTTTTGCCTGCGATAAAACCCGGTTTGGCTTGGAGGGGGCGGTTTCTTCGCGAGGGCCGTGCGGCGGGTAAGGTGAATCATCCCCATGTGTTGCGCCTTTTGGGGGGCGGCCAATTGGCCGATGCCGCCTACCTCATCTACGAGCATTGTGCGGAAGGCAGCTTGGCCGAGCGCTTGTTACTTGCCCCGCCAACCCTTCGATACGCTGTCCGCTTGGTGGCCCAAATGGTTCAAGGGCTTACAGCTATTCACCATGCGGGTTATTTGCACCTCGATATCAAACCCTCCAATATTCTGATTGCCGAGGGGGGGCTTCCAAAGTTGGCCGATCTTGGCCTTGCCAGATTGCTCGATGCCCGGGGACTTGTCCATGTGGAACAGGTAGCCGGAACGCCCGCATACATGGCCCCCGAGCAAACATACCCCGGGTCGGACCTTTCCTGCGGGGCGGATATTTTTGGCATGGGCTCCGTTTTCTACCAAATGCTTACCGGCCGCGTACCCTTTCAGGGGCCGCCAAATGACCCTGTGTACCGATTGATCAATCGCCTTCGCCATGACAGTCCGCCGCCCCCCAGCGTGTTCCGCCCCGAGGTTCCAGAAGCACTGGACAGGATGGTCATGCGCTGCCTGGAGCGTGACCCTCGCAAGCGGTTTGGTCTGGCAGAAGAGTTGCTTGAAAGTGTGCTGAATTGGCTAGGTGAGACTGACCCTGCGCGCGGGCCGGGCGGGGCCCAGCCACGCCGTGAGAAACCGGACCAGGATCTTGCCGAGAGCTTGCGTTTTGCAGTTTTTCGTAAAAACCTGCAGGGGCGCTATCTCCACGCCAATGACGCTTTTTGTCTGGCTATGGGCCGCGATCGCTCTGCGGTTTTGGGTTCGACCGATGAGGACATTATGGCATCTGAAATGGCTGCCCGTATTCGCAGCCATGAGGTTCAGGTGCTGCGCACGGGGCAAATTCACGAAGATGTCGAGGAGCACCTCACCCGCGCTTGTCTGGTGCGTTGCCGCTGTCGGGTTCCTGCGCTGGGTGGTTGCGAAGAGAGCGATCGGCAATATATTCATTCGTTTCTTGCCCCTCTCCGCGACCAAGAAGGCCAGGTGGTTGGGGTTCAGGGGTTATTTTATAATATCACCCCCTTGAAACAGGCTGAAAGGCGGGCCAGGGAGGCCCTTGAAAAACTGGAGCGCGCCAATGAGGATCTGCGCCGCAGTAATGCCGATTTGGCCCAATTTGCAAGTGTTGTTTCACACGATCTTCAGGCGCCCTTGGGCACCGTGCAAGAATTGTTGCGTCGTCTAGCCGAGCGCCATGCGCCCAATCTGGATGGGCATGGGAAAACCATGCTCGATTTGGCCCAGCAAAGCGTAGTTAGAATGCGAACCATGGTCACAGATTTTTTGGCCTACGCACGGGCAGGGCAGGGGCAAAAAGAACCCCAAGTGGTCGATTGCCACTCCGCCTGCGCACAAGCACTGGCCAATCTGCGAGGAGAGGTGATTGCAACCGGCGCAACTATTATGGTTTCGCCTTTGCCCAAGGTGATGGGCTGGTTCACCCATGTTCAAACCCTGTTTCAAAACCTCATCCAAAACGCCATCAAGTTTCGCGGCGAAAACCCAATTGTGGTTCGAATTGGTTGGCGCGCGTTGGGAAACCGGTGGGCCCATGTTTGGGTTAAGGACAACGGCTTGGGTGTTGGAGATCAGTACAAAGAATCAATCTTCCGCATCTTTGAGCGGGGCCCCGCCGGTGCCAATCGTGGGGGCACAGGTCTGGGATTGGCGCTCTGCCGCCGAATTGTGGAGCAAGGTGGCGGGCGCATCTGGGTAGAATCCGAGTCAGGCCAAGGGGCCGCCTTTCATTTCACCCTGCCGTTGAGCCCTCCGGATAGCCCGGGTCTGCCTAACACCGAATTTGCCAACCAAGTGCCGGAATCCAAGACATGAGCAACATTCCAAAAATCCCCAAAACACTTCATGTCCTCTTGGTCGAGGACGATCCGGCCGATGCGTTTCTCATCCGCTCGATGCTTGAGGAGGCAAGGGGTACATCATTCAAGGCAAATGTGGCCAGTTCGCTGGGGGATGCGCTAGCTTGGCTTGCCTCAAATCCGTGCCATGCTGTTGTCTTGGATTTGTCTTTGCCTGACAGTCGTGGGTTAGCCACTTTCCATCAGGTGCGGCAGGAGCACCCGGCCTTGCCGGTGGTGGTCCTAACAGGCCTTGATGATGAGTCCCTGGCATTACAGGCTGTTAGTGAGGGGGCACAGGATTTTCTGGTGAAGGGCCAAGTCCGCGAGCGCAGGCTCACCCAGGCGTTGCACCATGCCATCGGTCGCCAGAGAAGGCTGCTGCGGGTTGAAAGGGCACTTGAGCACAGCCAGGAGGAGGAGCGAGTAGCCCGCGAGATTGCCAAGCATTTGTTGCCAACCACCGCCCCTAAAATAGAGGGCTTTGACCTGTTTGGCCACTCGATTCCTCGGGGAGCAAGTGGCGGCGACCTTCTCGATTGGTATCAGATGCCTTCGGGTGCCTGGCGCATTGCCATTGGGGATGTCACCGGGCACGGGCTGGGGCCAAGCTTGCTCATGGCCACAACCCGCGCTTACTTGAGAGCTTACGCCTCCATGGGTGTGAGTATCGAGGAAACTCTCGAGAAAACCAACGCTGCACTCATGGAAGACTTGGGCGATTCAAGAAATGTCACGCTTTTTCTGGCCGAATTGGAACCGGGAGGCAGAAAGCTGACATATGCAAGTGCCGGTCATGTGCCCGGGATTTTGTTCGACGGAAATGGCGCAGTTCGTGAGCGGCTTTTTAGTACGGGCCTCCCATTGGGCGTCATCGAAAACGCCAATTACCCGAAGGAAGAGCCGCTTGAAATTGAAGCAGGGGATTTGTTGGTTTTTCCCACCGATGGTGTCCTCGACGCTGTTCGTTCTAATCAGGGACATTTTGGGGTGGATGGCGTCATTCAGGCGGTTAGGCAGCGTGTCACGAATCGGGGTGGCCTTGTAACGGCTGAAAATGTGGTCGAATCCATATTCACCTGCGTTGCCACCTGGACCCAGGGTAAAGAGCCTGCCGATGACTGCACCGTGGTGGCCTTGCGCTGTATGGCCTGAAGAGTGCTTTTATTGTCATGTTCATGTGGCAAAGAGTATTTTTGGCCCTAAAAATCCAATCGATCCCAAACCTCGTCATGTATTTGGGATGCTCCAATCAGGGTAATTGACTTGCGCTGCAAATTGGCTTGGGTTTGCAAGTCCAATAGCTTGCATGCGTTTGTTCAAACCGGATAATCAGTACAGACAAATTCACTGCCGTGGCCACTAAGAGGATTAATCATGAACCAATTTCAGGCAATGTGCCGGCTGGCTTGGGCATTCGTTATGGGGTTGGTTTTGATTCAAACGACAATGGCGGTGGAGGGCGGGGAAGTGGTTGTGCCTGCCTTTGCCTATGGCCAAGTGAAGGGGGATTCTGTTGCATTGGCATTGTCTTTGCCGCCCTCGCGCAAGGACACCGGGTCGGTTGTGGTAACGGTCGTGGATGGGGCTGGGGTTGTGCGTTTTTCCCAAAAGCGTGATGTCGCGCTTGCGGCTGAGTGGACAACCCATGTTTTTAATTGCGAATTGAAGCCTCAGCCCAAAGACCAGGTGCGGGTTGAGTTTGATGGTAAGGCGCTGGTGGTGGCTTTGGATGCTGTTCTTCTGAAGGCACCGGTTGAATCTCGAATTCGCCTAGGGTTGCAATGGCATTCTGGCAGTTCCACGCCGCTGGAAGTGGTGACAACAGGGCCTGTTTCGCTAGAGAGCAATCCTTGCATTCCCGGGGTTGAGGTGGCTGCAGAGTTGATGGTCAATGGCAAGAACACCCGATTAGTCCGAGGTTTAACCGATGCGAATGGGCGGATATCTTTGCAGTTGCCAGTCCCTGAGTTGGAACCAGGCCAATACCTGCTGCGACTTGTTACCCGCTCAGCATTGGGTGAATCTGTTCAGGAAAAACAGGTGCAAATTGTTAGGGCTCCCCGCCTTTTGTTGACCACCGACAAGCCGGTTTACCAGCCAGGCCAAATGATTCATCAGCGGTTACTGGCGCTTGATTCCTTTAGCCAAAAACCAGTGGCGGGCAAAGCGGTGGTATTTGAGGTGGAGGATGCCAAAGGGAACAAGGTCTTCAAGAAACAAGCGATCTTAAGCCCATACGGTGTTGCACATGTCGATTTTCAATTAGCTGACGAGGTCAATCAAGGAAGTTTCCAAATCAGGGCCCTTTTGGGTGACGATAGCGCTTCCAAAACTGTCACTGTCAAACCGTACCAACTTCCCCGTTTCAAAACTTCGCTCAAACTGGACCGGCCATGGTATCAGCCTGGTGAGAAGGTGCGGGCTACCATTCAATCAGACTATTTTTTTGGCAAACCGGTTGCGGGCGCGAGTTTTGTTTTGAAGGCTCTGTCGATGGATGTTCAGGCCAAAGAGTTTTTTAGGTATTCAGGCAAAACCAAGGATACAGGCACGGCAGAGGTGGAGATTGTCTTGCCTCGTAATTTAGTGGGGCTACCCGCAAAACAGGGCGATGCGATTGTCTTGGTGCAAATGGAATTGACCGATACCGCCGAACACACAGAAAAGGTTGAAACCAATGTGTCTGTGAGCGACCGTCCAATCCGCCTGAAGGCCTTGGCTGAGGGCGGTAGGCTGGTTCCGGAACTGGAAAATAGGGTGGTAGTTGCCGCCACTTATCCAGATGGCACCCCCGCAAAGGCTACCGTGAAGTTTTGGCCCGGAGTCAACAAGATTCGCGAGCCACTCGTCGCCACGACGGGTGAAAATGGTCTGGCTGAATTTGCCTTCACGCCTCGCGCTGACTGGTTCACCCAGTCTGGCTTTGGTGAGCAAACTATTGAGGTGATTGGGCAAGCGCAACCGGTCCAGAATGTTGGTCCAAAAACCGAACTGCCCATAAAGCTGGAGGCCACTGACGCAACAGGGGCCAAAGCTGAGGCCCAGTCGGTGCTGACGGGTGTTACCAAAGGGGATAACCTGGTGCTCCGCCTGAATCGTGCAGTTTTCAATGCTGGCCAGTCACTTGTGGCCGATGTGCTGGTTGATTCGCCAGTACCGACGGTCTACCTCGACTTCATTAAAGATGGTCAGGTGGTCCTGAGCCAATGGCTCGATGTGAAGAACGGGAAAGCTCGATTGGAAGTAGCCCTGCCACAGGAAGTTTCTGGTTCCTTGGAGGTGCATGCCTGGCAGGTGATGCCCACCGGAGAGTTGGTGCGGGACAGTCGACTGGTTTATGCCCAGCCTTCCAAGGATCTCAAGGTAGAGATCATTCCCAGCTCGGCTCAATATCGTCCCGGTGAGAAAGGTTCGGTGGAGTTGCGGGTGACCGATGCATCAGGCAAGCCCGCTGCAGCAGCTTTAGGGGTGCTGGTGGTGGATGAGGCAGTTTATGCGCTGCAGGATCAGCAGCCAGGCATGGAAAAAGTTTTTTTTACTCTGCAAAAGCAGTTGCTTGAGCCCAAGGCGCAGGAGTTGGTTCCTGGGGTTGGAGCCCCGGGTGTGTTGATTCAGCCTCGTGTGATTGATGATCAGGCGCAGATTGCCGCGCGTGCTCTGTTTGGAGCCGTGCGTCCAGCTATTCCCAAATCCTGGGTGACTGAGCCCGCTGTGGAGAGGCGGCAAAAGGCTGAACAACTGCTCATGAATTTGGGATTTGCCCTGCACAACTTTTCACAAACGGAACCTGTGTGGGATCGGAGAGATTTGGGTAAGTGGGCTCCCAATTTATTGAAAGCCATGGCTGACAAGGGTTATATCCAAATTGCCACTCTCAAGGACCCATTAGGGGGCGAGCTGAGCCTGGAATCGTTGGGTGCCATTGAGTCAGGTTTTTCGGCCAAGCGTTTGGCTGAGGTGGTCACACGAGACCGTTTGCGTTATTGGTCGTGGATGCTGGTCAACGCCTCGAATCAGGCTGAGAACCGTGCCCGCTGGTTGCGCAACGGCCAATGGGATCTGCCAAAAGATGTCTTGGATCTTCAAAATATTCGCCAACCGGGTGGGATTTCGCGAACCGATCCGTGGGGGAATTTGATTGTTGTTGTGCCCCGCAAGGAAAAGGGGCGTTTGCAACAAGGTTTGGAAGTTTTGGCGGGTTGGGTGCTGGCCAGCCCCGGGCCGGATGGCAAATTGGGCACCCCCGATGACATCCGGTTGGAAGATTTGAATTCCGATGGGGCAGATCAGTACTGGTGGCTAAGCCCTGAAAAGGCAAAAGCCATGAGCCTGCCCGGCCGACGGTTAGGTGGCATGGACGGCCCCGGCGTGTTTTTTGGTGGCGGAATGCCCGGCGTTGGCGGAATGGTTCGCCGAGGGGCCGGCGGGCCAATGGATGCCCCTATGGCGATGGCTGATGGGGCTCCCCGTGCCATGGCGATGGAAAAATCGGCCATGGCACCTGGAGTTGCAAATGCTTCTACATCTGGAAATGGCCCGGGTTTGGTTGAGCCCACCCGCACCCGCGAATTTTTTCCAGAAACAATGCTTTGGCGCCCTTCGTTGGTCACCAACGACCAAGGGGTAGCCCAACTAGATTTTGATTTTGCTGACAGTATCACCACTTGGCGCATGACGGCAACAGCCTCCACCTTAGGTGGCCTGCTGGGTGGTGCCAGTGCCCCCTTGCGAGTCTTTCAGGATTTCTTTGTCGAAATGGACCTTCCGCTGGCTTTGACCCAGGGAGACGAGGTTCGATTTCCTGTGGCGGTATTCAACTATTTGAAGAAGCCCCAAAAGGTGGTCCTAACCCTCAAACCCGAATCCTGGTATGAGTTGGTGGATGGCCAGTCAAATATCCGCGAGGTGGAGATCGGAGCCAACCAAGTGGGTTCAGTTGCCTTTAGGGTGCGTGCAAAACAGCTTGGAGCTTTCCCGCTACAACTGGATGCCCGTGGCTCGGCCATGGCCGATAGTGTTCG
>CAIWHS010000087.1 GCA_903912515.1 uncultured Planctomycetaceae bacterium | reverse complement strand
TCCAGTTTCACCGGTAGCTTTCCGAGGCCCTTGCTGGTGCGGTTGGCGTTGAACACGGTCTCCAGGTCATCGATCATCTTGTCGGAAAGATCCTGGATTGCACGGCCAGAGGCACCCGCGCGGTCCCACTCGGCCTTGCGGTCCCGGGCCTGGCTTGCCGAGAAATCCGGGTAAGGGTTGGCGGGCTGGCTGCCAGGGATGCCCCGCGCCAGCATCAGCCCCGCGGCCACCAGCAGTGCCGTGGCGGTCACACAGGAAACGGCCAGCACCAAGGCCCGCCCGATGCTCGGCCGGCCGGTTTCCTTTCTCCTGGGCCGGCGGTTTTCCGTTGACTGTTGCCTGAGCCGCGTCTCCTCCGGCCTGCGGGTTTCTTTTTTCACCTCCTGGGGTGGCTGCCTTGGGGTATCTGCGGGGGGTTCAGAAAAAGGCAGCGGTGGCATCGATCGCGACGGCTGCCTGGGAATTTGCATCGTCTCGGTCGCGCAGAGGTCCTTGAACAGGCTGACCTTGCGGACCTTGAGCCATGTTTCCATCCCCTCCGTCCAAACCAGATTTTCCGGCAGGATGGTTCCCCGCCGGATACCCTCGCGGACTTGGTTTTTGTCCATCGGCCCGAACTTTTGATTGTCCTTCTGGATGTGAAAAACGCGCGACATGGCTTGAGCCCTCCGAAAGATTGCCCCGAAAACAGCGGGGAAAACCGGCGGATGCGTGTCGCCTGCTCCCCTTCCATTCGCTGGATGGGAGAAAGTTCAGGAAGTGAGACAACTTTTGCCAGAAATTCGGGAAATGGGCGGTAAAACCACTCGTAAATTGCAAGCGCTGTGGCAATATATCTTTTTATAGCCTTAATTTATTCTGAGCCGATGACCACCCGAAAACCGACTTCGGTTCCGTGCGACCCCGGTATGGCGCTATTCCTTGCAGCCGAACGGCAGAAGGTGGAACCGAGCATGATCGACCCGCCGCGTATTACCCTGTTGGCCCTAGTCACCGTTTCCTGCTCGTTCCCATCACCCGGGTGCGCCCCCGTGGCGTTTTGGCACCATTCCATGGCGTTTCCACAGCAACCAAAAAGGCCCCAATCGTTCGGCTTCAGGGAATGGACCGGCCAAAGGTGGCTTTTTGAATTTTCGTTGAACCAGCCATAATTTTCTAGGAGGCGCCTGTGGTCTCCGAAGTAAAAAACAGACGTCGTGTTCGCCCTGCAGGCGTATTCCCACTCGACAACCGTCGGCAAGCGGTACCCTTTCAGGCTCTTGTGCCCCGCGCGGATAACCATGCCTTCCGCATAGCCCCCGCTCTTCTCCGCCCTGGGATCCACTAGGGGGGCCGGCTCATAGCACCATTCCGACTCGGGTATGCCTTCCTTTTTGCTGAGCCAGTTGCAGAATCTGGCCGCATCAAACCAGGAAACAGCCACCTCTGGATCCATTTCGGACCTCGAGCTCTGGGCGAAAAAAGGGTTCTCCATAACCAAAGGCAACTTGTTGTCAAGAAGGTATCTCTTGAACAAATTTCTTGGGATTTCCGTGCTGGAGATGTAGAAATCGTTTTCCACATCTGCCTGGTGAAGGGATTCGTTGGCGCCGCGGTCTTTCTCGTTTTCCGGGGATCCGATCCTTGCCACACCCTTGGGGATGCGGATGAGTGTCAAGCCTTCCCCGGACAAATACCAGGCTTGTTTTTTCGCTGGCGGGCCAGCCGCTAGGATCCGTGCCTTCACCTTCTCCAATTCCTGATCGAACCCCCATTGGCGCAGCAGCCACTCTGTTGCGCCGTGGCATCCGGGATCCTGGTTCGATTCGTAATCCAGCATCAGGGACTGGGAAAGCGAGGTGCGTGTGGCCGGGTCAATCTTCCCCTTCTCGAAGGACCCCAAAGACAGCAGAAGTGCGCTTCGGACGGACAGTTCCTTTTCCCCTGCCAAGCGTTCCGCCAGGATGCGAGGATCAAAGTTGGTTTTCGGCAGGGCGTGGAGAATCTCCGTCCTAAGGCTTGGATTCTCGCCGGTTTTTAGCAGTGGCCAAACCATATCCCTGCGGTTGGTGTTCAAAAGGAAAATAGCCAAGTTGGCCTTCCGCATCACCCCCTTTTCCAACTCCTCCGGGTCTGTCGGATCCTTGGTTTTTCCGCTAATCTCGGTTAGCGCCCTTGGGATGTGGAAGTCCGTTTGCCGCAGGGCGATATCCATGACGCGCGGCAGCAGCCGTACCGGCGCCCGAGCCATCAGGCTGAAAATGATTTCCCGATCATCGCTGGCGTAATCAAGCAAGGCTTCCAAGGCAAAGGAGCGGACCTGCTGCTCATTCGCCGAATTGTCGAGGATCGCGATGAGGGAAGGCACCAGACTTTTGCCAACCGGCCTCATTTGCTCCTTCCAGAACAGTAGCCCCGCTGCATCCTGGCCGGCCAGTTGCTGCGCCAGGAATGGGGAGACCTTCTCCCAATTGACGGATTCCGCGTCGATCCCTGCCAGAACGGATAGGATTCTCAGCCTTTCGGCATCTTGCAGGCGGCCATCCAGTGCCTTTTCCCAAGTTTCCGTGCGAAAACTGGCAGGAACCGGCAGGGTTGAAAAAACCTTATTCAGAACCGGAAGCATCCCGGGCTCGACATGGCCTAGGTGTTGAAAAATTTCGCCCATCAACCCCGGTTGTCTGGACAGTAAGGCGATGGTTGCGGGCAACCAAGCCGATTTGTTCGGTTGTTCCTTTTGGTATTTTTCAAGCAACGGTTCCGCCCAGCCCATAAAAGGCTCCAGCGAGCGAATCGTCGGGATTACCTCTTCCGGCCTGGCGCTGGCTAATTGCTCGGTGAGGTTTTCCGCCCGGATGGTTCCATACCATTGCCGGAGTCCCCCGAGACTTACCAACAGCAACGCCGCCACGAGGCCAAACCTTTTTGCGTATCTTCCCCGGGCCTGACGCATCATTTCTTGTTGCTGCTTGTTGCGGGAGTTTTTCCCGGTGAGCCACTGGATTTTCAGGTATTCGGAAAAACTAGGCAGGTATCTGGTTTGCCTTTTCGCCTGCCACAGTTCGGACCGCTCCGCTAAGAGGATCTCGGCGCGGCCTCGTGCCGTTTCCTTCTGTTTTTTGAGCAGCCAGTCACGGATGCTGGGGACAAGGTAATCGTGAGTTATTTGGTACGAGAAATCACCTTCCCGCTTCCCGGAATCGCCAACGGGGACGCTTTCCATCGAGGTGATGAGGCGCAGGTTCTTCTCCAGGATGCGCAACGCGGTCGAAAACTCTTCCGGGTGGCCCTCCGACCCTGATTGTTTGAGCAGCGATTCAAGGCTTAACCTCGCCC
>CAIWHS010000086.1 GCA_903912515.1 uncultured Planctomycetaceae bacterium | reverse complement strand
CCTGACTGAATGGTGTGCCGATTGGTACCAAAAAAACCCATCTCTTCAGTCCATCGACCCCTTCAATTCCACAGGGGACCTGCCTGTGACCCGTGGTGGCTCTTGGCGTGACACTCTCGAAGATTGTCGGGTATCCAGACGCGGCCCCCAGCTATTCATGCCCTCCACCACAGGATTCCGCTTCGCCATGCAGGTCAAATGAACAACAAACCCAACCCAGCCTAGGCGTTATTAAAATATCTCAACCAAGGCCGGAATACTTTTCCGTTTTCCCCAAGCCTTATCAACCAAGATTAGCCATCTTTTGCAGGGCCAGAACCAGCGACTGAGTGCCCTTCTTGCCCATGCCCTGAGCCTGCACCGCCATGTAAAGCTGCTGTGCCAACGCCAAGCCGGGCATGAACAATCCCATCCGTCGTGACTCCTCTAGCGCAATCCCCATGTCTTTGATGAAGTGCTCCACATAAAAGCCCGGCTCAAAATCGCCCTTCAAAATCCTTGGCCCCAGGCTGGTCAGCGAAAAACTACCTGCCGCCCCGCTGCTAACCGACTGCAGCACTTTTTCCACATCCAAACCCGCGCGAAACGCATAAGTCAAAGCCTCGCACACACCCACCATGTTGCCCGCTATCAAGATTTGGTTGACCATCTTGGAGTTTTGGCCCGATCCCGCCGCCCCATGATGCACGATGATCTTGCCCATCGCGTTGAACAAAGGCCTGACAGCCTCCAGCACCTCCACATCGCCCCCCACCATGATCGAAAGTGCCGCATTGCGGGCGCCAATGTCACCGCCTGTGACGGGTGCATCCAGACTAAACACGCCCTTTGCCTTAGACCGGTCATAAATCTCCACCGCCAAGCTCGGCTTGCTGGTGGTCATGTCCACCAAAATGGTGCCGGGCTTGGAACCCGCCAGCGCCCCTTGCTTGCCCAGAAACACTTCTTCTACATCTGACGGAAAACCCACGATGCCAAATACCACATCACACTGGCCGGCCAGTTCCGCTGGTGTGTCAGCCCAAGTGGCACCCTTTTGCAACAAAGTATCCGCCTTGGCGCGGGTACGGGTGTGCACCACCGCCTTATAACCCGCAGCCATCAAATGGCCGCACATCGAGTTGCCCATTACCCCGGTCCCCATCCAACCAATCGTGGTTTTACCCGGTTGAGCCTGGCTCGGCATGGCACTTTCTCCATCAAAAAACGGTTATTGCAACTTCACCCAAACCGCCATCATAACCGCCACCTGTCCGCTTGGTTAGGGCCCTGCACCCGCTGGCTGGTCCAAGTGTCAAAACCGGCAATTTTGGCAAAAAAAACCTAATTTTCCCGATTTCTCCTCATCCTCCAGCCGCCTTAACCCGCATTCATTGGGCAGACTGTCTTTGTGTATCCAAACCTCCTGCCTTGGCAGCAGGTGCCGGTTGTGACTCATGTTTTTTCCTCAGGGGCTTTCCATGTCGGCTCGCACCATGACACGGGCTATTGCCCGTTGCCTCATCGCACTGGCGCTTCTGGCAGGGGCTATACACACCCCCACAGCCATTGCCGGCCCGTTCCGCATCATGGGCGGTGTGCCTATCAATCTGAAGGGTGAGCTGATTGATCTCACCAACGAAAACGGCAATGACAACCGTATTTGGTCCGACACCTTGGGTGCGTACCGCAACCTATATATCTATTTGCCACCCGATTACGACCCCGCCAAACCAAGCAAGGTGATGTTCTGGTTCCACGCCTTCCTGCAAGAAACCAGTTGGTTTGCAAAAAATTCGCTGTCCGAAATCGATGCCAAAATGGCTGCGGGAGAATTGCCCTCCGTTGTGCTCGTTTTCCCCGATGGCTCACCTGCCACCAAAAGACGCCGCCTCTCCTTCCCCGCCGCCACCATGTTCATGGATAGCGAACTGGGCAATTACGAAACCCATGTGATGGAAGAGGTTTGGCCACTGGTGCACGAGCGCT
>CAIWHS010000085.1 GCA_903912515.1 uncultured Planctomycetaceae bacterium | reverse complement strand
TGCCCACAATGAGCGGCTCAGCGGTCGGATTGAAAAGACTTTGAATTTTCCCGTCGACGCTCTTCCTGGTGCTAACCAGGCCTTGCTGAAAATTCACCCCGGCTTGTTCTCACAGTTGGTGGAAGGAACCGACGGGATTTTGCGCATGCCCGGCGGTTGCTTCGAGCAGACTTCTTCCTCCGCTTACCCCAATGTTCTCGTGGTTGATTACATCAAACGCAATCGTTTGGGTGCCGTTGAGACTCTGGCCAAGTCTGAGGCCTACCTCAACGCCGGCTACCAGCGACTGCTCACCTTCGAGCGACCTGGTGGGGGCTTCGACTGGTGGGGCAGTGGTGAGCCACTTATCTGGTTAAGCGCTTACGGGTTGATGGAGTTTAACGATATGGCCAAGGTTTGGCCGGTTGATCGAGGAGTGATCGAGCGCACCCAAAACTGGCTGCTGGGCCAAATGGACGGGCAGGGGCTCTGGTCTAAAATTGGCGCAACGCATGGCGAATCCATCGAGCGCATGGGGGATCCCAAATTATTGCTCACCAGCTATGTCTCATGGGCCTTGCTGGAAAGCGGTGTTCCCGCGGATCGCTTGGCGAAATCGTTGGCTTACATTCGCGCTCAGGCCCCGGCTGCCGAAAACGCTTACATTCTGGCACTTGCGGCTAACGCGCTAACGGCGGCGTCAACAACTGACAAGGATGCGGGCAAAATTCTTGAGACGGTGTTGGCTAGGCTTGACCAACGCTCTGAGGAAAAACCCGAATGGCAGGCCCGTTGCTTCCCCGCAGCGGATGGGGAATCGCTAAACCATGCCCGGGGGAATTCACTCACGGTTGAAACCACCGCTTTAGCCGCCTTGGCACTTTTGAAATCAACGAACCCCGAGGCGAATGTCAAGGCGCAAAAAGCCTTGGCCTACCTTGCAAAAGCCCGCGACCCCCATGGAACCTGGGGTAGCACTCAGGCCACCATACTGGCTCTCAAGGCTTTAGTGGCTGCATCTAGTGCTCCCAAGCAGACAACTCCGGCCAAGTTTTCAATTTTGGTCGATGGCAAGGAAATTGCCAAAGGCGAAGTCAACTCCGCAAATAGCGATGTGATGCAGCAGTTCGATCTCAGTGCGGCTGTTTCGAATTCGGGGGACCATAAAGTTCTGATTTCGGTCGATGGTGAGAGCGCCATGGTGGCCCAGTTGGTATCCCGCTATTACCGACCATGGAGCTCGGCTTCCCGCCCCAAGCAGCGGTTTGACCTGAAGGTCGATTACGACCGTACTACATTAGAGGCCGACCAGACTATTCAAGCCAAAGCCAGCTTGCGTTATTTGGCAGACCGCCCAACAAGTATGGTCATGCTTGATCTTGGAATTCCGCCAGGCTTCACCGCGGATGCCGACGATTGGAATAAGCTCGTCGCTTCAAACCAAGTGAAGAAGTTTTCCATGACGAACCGGCAGATCATTGTCTATCTGCAAGATATCGAGCCGGGCAAGGAATATGCCTTTCCCTACACCCTCAAGGCCAAGTTCGCTGTGAAAGCCAAAGCGCCGGCTGCAGAGGCCTACGAATACTACAACCCCACCGAAAGGGGGGCTTCCCAACCGGTTGACATCGAGGTGAAACAAAAAGGGAACTGATTGACGGCAGGTTTCACCATCTGACCAAACGGGCGAGAAGCGGGGATCGCAAGAGGCGTACCCCCGCGACGCTGAGTGGATTTCCCCTCAAATCGATCCGTTGGAAGTTGAGCACCTCACCGCTTTCTCGCGCTGCCAACAGAAAATCGTGCAAGAGCCGTACACCCTGCTGGTTTATGTCATTGTCAGCCAAGTCCAACTTTTGCAGACTAGAGATCCAAGGGGCTTGAAGGATGTTTTTCAGGCCCCTGGGGCCGATTCTGTTTCCTGGCAAAATCAGCTCCACCAGTTTTTCCAGAGGCCGGCCGCAAGCCAATTGGGATACACCGTCAGATCCGACGCCTGCCCCGGTTAAATCCATGGAGATCAGTTCTTCCACTAACGGCAAGTTAGCGATTTTGCCTAG
The DNA here is from genome assembly GCA_903912515.1 of uncultured Planctomycetaceae bacterium. Lineage (GTDB taxonomy): Bacteria > Planctomycetota > Planctomycetia > Gemmatales > Gemmataceae > UBA6894. Next base: position 2,076 of record CAIWHS010000085.1, on the reverse strand, counting down.
ATCTTCAGCCCTTTCCCTTGGGGTTTCCATGCCCCAAATGAGATGCAGATGCTCAATTGGGTGATTTTCGGCCAGAAAATCATGGAGATCGATAAATCTTTTGGCATCCATTTGCAGGTGATGGATAAAACCGCGTCGGAAATTCCAATCCGCTGCCAAATGAACCAATTCTCCGGCCCAAAAGGCCCCATATGTTTGCTTTAGGTGCTGCTCCCGGCGAAAAATCAACCTTTGGTCGGGCTGGATGCCTTCTACTGAGCCTAATTGGACCTGAAGGCGAATGAACTCAGCCCGGGCTTCCAAAGCCGGGTCATTATTTTGGCGAAATTGATCCTCGAGCCAGTCTGAATAGACCAGACGGGGTAAATCTTCCTGACGATTTTGGAGGATTAGCCGGAGCAAATCCTTTCCGGTGCTTTCCATATTTACAGGCTGGCCTTGGCAAGTGGCCTTCTGGCATCTAGATAAATTTAGTGGGCTTCTCCCGCCCTGAACCTACCTGACCATCCTAGACAGGCTACCCGCCTAATGGGTGCCACCAGGTTGTTGTTTTTTGCCTTTCTGCCAATGGGAGGATTTGTCCGTGACCCCAAAGGAAGTCATCGCGTTGGTCCGTCGTGAGGCGGTGGTCGCGGTAGATCTTCGTTTCATGGACTTTCCCGGAGCTTGGAAGCACTTCACTGTACCCGCTGATGCTCTGACAGAGGCCTCATTTGAGGAAGGCTTTGGTTTCGACGCTTCCAGTGTCCGCGGTTGGCAAGGGATCAATGAATCCGACATGCTGGTGGTCCCCATTCCAGATACCAGCTTCATTGATCCATTTTGCCGCGAAAAAACCATGGTCATGCTGTGCAGCATCCTCGACCCGCTGACACGCGAGGACTACACGCGTGATCCGCGAAATGTCGCTCGCAAAGCCGAATTGTACATGCGCTCGACCGGAATTGCCGACCAAGCCAATTTTGGCCCTGAAATTGAGTTTTTTGTCTTTGACAGCGTGAGGTTCGACCAAACTCAGCATTCCGGCTTCTACTTTCTCGACAGTTCGGAAGGGCAATGGAACACCGGGCGAGACGAGAAGCCAAATTTGGGCAACAAAATCCGGCACCGAGAGGGGTATTTCCCCTGCCCACCGCAGGATCAATTGCATGACCTTCGTTCGGAAATGATGCGGCTGATGGTGGATGCCGGGTTGAGGGTGGAAGGGCACCACCATGAGGTTGCCAGCGGCGGCCAAGGTGAAATCGATTTGAAGTATGGGCCGTTGGTTCAAATGGCCGATAATGTTTTAAAATATAAATATATTGTTAGAAATACTGCTATTCGGAATGGCAAGACTGCTACCTTCATGCCTAAGCCCCTGTTTCAGGATAATGGCGCAGGGATGCATGTGCATGCCTCGCTCTGGTGCGAAGGGAACAACTTGTTTGCCGGGTCGGGCTATGCTGGGCTAAGCGATTTAGGCCTTTACGCAATTGGCGGACTGTTGAGGCATGGCAGGGCACTTGCCGCAATCACCAACCCAACCACCAACAGTTACAAGCGCTTGGTTCCGGGTTTCGATGCCCCTACTACCTACAGCTACTCCAGTCGCAATCGATCAGCTGCCGTCAGAATTCCGGTTTATTCTGCACGCCCGCAAGCAAGAAGGCTTGAGTTTCGCTGTCCAGATGGCTCGTGCAATCCTTATTTGGCTTTTTCAGCCATTTTAATGGCTATGCTGGACGGGATAAAAAATAGAATTCACCCAGGTGAACCTCTTGACCGCAATATTTACGATTTAGAACCTGAGGAGTTGACCGGTTTGCCATCAACTCCTCGTTCGCTGGATGAAGCACTCGATGCGCTAGAGCGTGACCATGATTTTCTGCTTCAAGGTGATGTTTTCACCAAGGATGTCTTAGAGACATGGATTCGGTACAAACGAGAGTTTGAGGTGGAGGCCATGAGAATTCGACCTCACCCTTTTGAGTTTGCTCTGTATTATGACTCTTAATGAACCTCTCCAAGCGGCCCGGGCAGGATGCCCGAACCGTGTTCGCTGTAAGCAAGGATGTTTGTTTGAAACGGGGACTC
>CAIWHS010000084.1 GCA_903912515.1 uncultured Planctomycetaceae bacterium | reverse complement strand
GCCAAGGACTTCGGTGACATTGTCGCCTATGACCCGGAAGAAGGGGTTATCGAGGGTGAGCAGGCTGACGCCAACCAAGGGTTTGTTGGTGTCAGCCTTGTCGCCTTTGGCATGCTTGCTGGCGCCTGAATCGCCACAACCGGCCTGAAGCAAAGTGGTTAGGGCCAGACCTATCATCAGTACCGTGTAGGCAAATGTTGAGCGAATGGCTGGGAGAGGATGCGGCATTTTTGATTCCAAGCAGGCGGGAAAAGCTTAACTTGCACCTATCTTGCCATAGTTTGCGTTTGGTAACCACTAGGGACCGAGTTCTCAAACCTACTACAAAGCCATTGCTGGAAAAGACTTGCTTCATTTTGCCGTGGATCGGCAATTAGCCACTGCTCTCGCCCCGAAGGCCCTTGGACGGGTTAGAATGAGGCTGCAGCATGCGGGTATCGCCAAGAATTAAAGGCAGAATTTTAAATTCTGGTAACTGATTGAATTCTGGTGACTGATTGCTGGCTGGAGGGTTCATCATGCGCCTGTTTGGCTCGAGCTTGGTCCTTGGTATGGCACTATTGGCCAGCGGATATTCGGCGGCGTTGGTGTGGCAGGAAAGTGCCCCGAAGGTTAACGCCCAGGGCAATTCGGCCCAAATCGCCAAATGGATTGAGCAACTGGGCGATGCCGACTTTGAAACCCGGGAAAAAGCCGCTGATAGCCTATGGCGGGCAGGATTGGCTGCGGAAGAAGCGTTGAAAAAAGCGCAAATGAGCGAGGATGTTGAAACCCGGCGACGGGCTGAGGAAATCCTTGGCCGTTTTAGGTTGGGGATATTTCCTGATTCACCCAAACAGGTCATTGACTTGGCTGGGGAGTACAACGCCGCCGACCCCTCGGTGCGCGGCCCGATCATGAAGAAATTTTTGGCGCTAGGCAACCAGGGGCTTCGTGCCTTGGAGCGCTTGCTGTCGCAGGAAGATAAAACCCTGCGTGCTGTGATGTTGGACCAATTCGTTCAGGTTTTGCCCGGGTCGCTGATGGCGCTGTACCAAAACAAGGATTTGGATGCCAAGGCGTTGGATAACTTGCTACTGCTAGCTGGTCAATATGGTCAGCGTGGGCCGGTGGTGCTTTGCGCCTGGGCAACCACCACCGGACAGTTGAAACCTTGGTTGGAATTGCTTGGCAAAGGTGAAGGCCCCTTCAAAGGTTGGGATAAAAAACGCGCACTTGAAACCAAGGTGTGGCTGGCTCGGGCGGCAGGGGATAGCGCGGCGGCCCTGGCAGCGGCCCGGGAGCTGGTGAAAATTGCCCCACCCGAAGTGAACCGGTTCGGCCAGGAGGGGGCTGAATCGTTGAACCACCGGAACCTGCTCACCGCACTGCTGATGGAGCAAGGCAATTGGGCTGAGTTGAACAAGCTTCCGTTGTCGGAAGAAAGCGATCCCGGCGAAAAGCTGGGCATGAAGGCCACCTTCGCCCGATTGGCAGGGGACAAGGCGGGTTTTGAAGAGGCGGTCAGACAGCTTTTAGATCAGGCTGGCCGCGAGAACGAGGGCGACCGGGTCCCCTACCCTGCGCGCGTTTTGTTCATTAACGGCAAGTCGGGCGAGGCAATCAGCTCGCTTAGCAAGTCGGACGCAAGGCCGGCGGCATTTGAAATTTTTGCGGCGCAAATGCGGCTTAAGGAGGCTTTTGACCTAGCTGCTGATTCGCGCAAGGACAACCGCCATGACCAACCCCTGCTGGATTTGCTAGAGGCCAAGACCCTTTATTTGTTGGGAGAAAAAAAGAAGGGGGCCGCGCTTTTCGACCAATATGCTGCTCAACTGCAAGCAGGTGCCGAACCGGTTTGGTATGAATCGCTGATTGAGCAGCAGGTTTTGGCCGGGCGCACCGACGAGGCTTGTCTGCACGCTGCCAACATCTTCCGTTTGGGCAGCATCGATGGGTGGCGCACGCGGCTGTTTTTCCGGCTGTTTGGTGAAAATCAGACTGACGCTGAAATCTGGTGGCAGCACCTGCGCACCCAAGAACCGGAAATACCCTACGAGCATCATCTGAAAACCATGATCGGGCTGCTGAATGGCCGCATAGCCCGGGACAAGCTTGAAACCGAACTGAAATCAGTTGAGAAGGCCCTGAAAGCGCAACCGGGCCACGATGGGTTGCGGCTGGCGGCGGCCGAGGCGGCACACCGCGCGGGTTTGGATGCATGGGAGGCGAGGCTACTGCAAGGCGGGCAGCGGGCACAGGTTTCGATTTTGTTAGGTGACCTGCATGCTGGCAAGAAAGAATGGGCCAAGGCGCTTGAACAGTATGAGATCGCCTGCAAACGGGAACCGGAAAACACCCTGGCGTGGACGCTACAAGGCAAAACCATGCTGCAACTGGCAAAGCAGGAACCCCAAGGAAAAAACTCGCAGGAGTGGCAGGAAAAAGGCAAGCGGCTGGAAGAGCTGGCTCTGCGGTTGCCCTTGGGCGACGAGGCGGCGCGTTCGGCACTGGTGACTGCATTGCTGAAGCGTGGCCTGGGTGAGGAGGCCATGAAACATGGCGCGGTTTTGCAAGGAGTGAGTGTGCCGGGAACTTACCAGTCGGGTCAGGCGTATCGTCAATTGGCACAGGATGCTGAAAGGCGGGAAGCATTTCTGGATGCCGCCCGTTATCAGGAGTTGGGGCTTTTACGCTGCCTTTCCAGGCAGGTGAGTTTTGTTTTCCCATCTGCCTATGTGGCGGTGCCAGCGCAGGTGCATCGGCTGAAGGCTCGCGGCCTGTTGGCCAAGGATGATCTGGACGGTGCCATGGCAGAGATGAGAGCTTGCCAAAAACTAATGCCAAGGGATGTGGAATTACCCATCTTGATGCTGGAAGAGCTTAACAAACGCGGCAAAAAATCGGAGGCGGATTCGCTGTATCAGGAAAGCCTGACCGCGCACGAGAATCTGCTGAAAGCGCACCCTGATTGCGCCTGGGCGCGCAATTCGGCAGCGTGGCTGATGGCTTGCTGCAAGCGGGATTTGCCACGGGCAGTTGAACATGCCAACAAAGCCACTGTCCTTAGCCCGCAAAGCGCGGGGTATTGGGACACGCTAGCTGAGGCCCGGTTCCAAAACGGCGACACCCCCGGAGCGATTGAGGCCCAGAAAAAGGCTTTGGACCTGGAACCTAAGCGGGTTTATTACCGCCGGCAACTCGACCGTTTTCAAGGAGGCAACAAAAATGCACCCCGGCCCCCGGAAACGCTGGATGATTAGCCAGCAGGCTGGCCTTTATGTTGGTTGTCTGGCTAAGGGTTTCAACGGTTAGCACTAGAACGAGTTTTTAGGAGAGCAGACCATGCCGTCAGGCACTATGGAGCCAACTATTGGCCAGTCTAGCACTGTGTTGAAGGAAATTATCCGCAAGGTGGAGAAGGGTGACCGGCTTGACCGTGAGGACGGGCTTGCCCTGGAACGGCACGCTGATATCAACCTGTTGGGCGAGCTGGCCAATCTGGCGCGCGAGCGAAAGAACGGGAATATCGGTTGGTTCAATGTGAATGTGCATTTAAACCCGACCAATGTGTGCGCGTACCGCTGCACCTTTTGCGCCTTTCGCGCGGATTTGAAAGATGCGAAGGCCTATCGCATGAGCGATGCCGACATCATCGGGCGGGCCCGTGAAGCGAAACAGCGTGGGTGCACCGAGATGCACATCGTTGGCGGGCTG
>CAIWHS010000083.1 GCA_903912515.1 uncultured Planctomycetaceae bacterium | reverse complement strand
CTGCCAATATCAGTCGCATCCAACTCCCACCGACACCATGGGTAACTCCACCGCGATTCAAATCCTACGCTCCAAGCCAATTATCCGCTAATTCAGTGCCCACTTTATTTTGCTTGCAAACACCCCGCATCTGGTTAGGGTGTAAAGGGTTGGAACTCCATCCCGCCGCCAACCCTCCAAACTACAACCAAACATTCCCGGGCCTTCCAAGCCAAGCCGGAGACAATCACGCGTGAGCGATTTCAATTCCCTCGAGCGGCTCAACCAAAAAACCACGGCTTTGCGTCAAGAATTGGGCAAAGTGGTGGTGGGCCAAAATACTGTTGTCGAGCAACTCCTCATTGCCTTGCTGTCCAAAGGCCACGCCCTGCTCACCGGCGTGCCTGGTTTGGCCAAAACCCTCATGGTCAGCAGTCTGGCGCGGGTCCTAAAGCTCAGCTTCAAGCGAATCCAGTTCACACCCGATTTAATGCCCTCAGACATCACCGGCACCGAGGTGCTGCAAGAAGACCCGACCACCCGACAAAGAACCTTTCGTTTCATTCAGGGCCCGGTTTTTGCCAACATCCTTTTGGCCGATGAGATCAATCGCACGCCACCCAAAACCCAAGCCGCCCTTCTCGAGGCCATGCAAGAACGCAAAGTCACCGTTGCCGGTGCCGACCATCTGCTGCCCAAACCGTTCTTCGTGCTGGCAACGCAAAATCCCATCGAGCAGGAAGGCACCTACCCGTTACCCGAAGCCCAACTCGACCGTTTTTTGCTGATGGTCCGTGTCGGTTACCCAACCGATGCCGAAGAGGCTGAAATCATGCGCCGACCGCCACCGGACACCTCGACCCTCAGCCCCTTGCTCGACCAGGCCGAGCTGGAAGAGTTGCAGGAACTGGTCCGGGGCATTGCCGTCTCCGACACAGTCCTGGATTTTGCCAGACGCATCACCCGCCTGTCCCGTCCCGGCACTCCCGAAGCGGCTGATTATGCGGCCAGACTTATCCAGTGGGGCGCAGGTCCACGGGCTTCCACCAGCCTGATTGCCGCCGCCCGGGCCCGCGCCGCGCTGCACGGTCGCGCTCATGCCACCCCCGAGGATATCGAGGCGATAGCCCAGCCAGTGCTGCGTCATCGCATCCTGCCAAGTTACAACGCCCAAGGCGAGGGCCTCGATGCCGACAGCCTCATCACCCGGCTCATTCAATCTGCCAAAACCCGGCTCCCTGCCGCCTTGGCGAAGTAACCACAGCCGCTGGTTCCTGCCGGCGAGTTATTGCTTAGGTTGTTTGTTCCAAAGGCCAACCGATTCACTCGAAAAGACCAACCACCATGCCGGCCCTGCCACTCCTTGAAAATGCAGATTCCCGGTCTTTGTTGGCACAAGCCAAAGCCCTGGGATTGCGGGCCCTCACCCAAGTCGACGGCGGCCGTATTGGTGAACAGAAAAGCCCCCGCCGCGGCTTTTCTGTCGAGTTTGCCCAACACCGCGAATATGTTCCAGGCGATGATCCCCGCCACCTCGACTGGCGCGCCTATGCCCGGTCCGAACGGCTCACCATCAAGGAATACCGCCAAGAAACCAACTACACCCTGCAGATAGTGCTCGACCACACCCCGTCTATGGCCTACCCGCTTGCCGCAGCCGACGAATCGGAAAAAACCGTCTCCAAAGGCTACCAAGCCCGCCTGATGGCACTGGTTGCCGGCCTGGTGGCGCAAGGTCAGGGCGACCAAACCGCCCTTTGGCTGGCCGATGGTGACACCACACGCATGGATGGCTGCATCCTGCCCTCCACCATACGGGCCGGTGCCGGGCGGATACTGGCCAACACCCTCACCAACCTGCAACCTGTGCCGGGCCCGGAATCCCCAGGCCAAAAAAGCGACCTGGCCCGGGTGCTAGGCCAGGTGGTGGCCAGACCCGTGCGAAAAGGACTGGTGTTGGTCATTTCCGATTTGCTGGAGCCATGGGATCCGCTAGCGTCCCTGCTGCGACAAATCCGCGTCCGCGGCCACGATTTGCTGGTCTTGCATGTGCTGCATGGCGATGAAATCGACATGCCCTTCACTGGGGATGTCCGATTCAACGACCTCGAGTCAGGCGCTTCTGTCAACACCCGCCCCCACCAGATTCGCCAGCATTACACCAAGCTGGTGGCACAATGGCTTGAGCGGGTTCGTGGCGATCTGCAGGGAATGCGCGCCGACTACGCACTTCTGCGGGCCGGCCAAGAACCCGATAATGGCCTCTTGAGCCTGCTTGCCTCCAGGCAAGCCAGGCGCAAGGCAACGGGAGCAGGTTGATGATGGGCTTCCTGGCACCCTGGATGCTGTTGGGCGTACTCACCGCGGCCATCCCCATCGCGTTGCACCTGATCCAAAGGCATAAGCCGGTTGTGGTCCACTGGGCGGCGATGGATTTCTTGCTGCAAAGTATCCGTGAAACCCGCTCGGCCAGCCGCCTGCGCGACATGATCCTACTGGCTTGCCGGGTGCTGTTGCTGGCCTTGGCGGCTTTTGCCCTTTCACGCCCCCTTTTTGGCTGGTTTTCCGGCAGCGGCCCGGTTGATCTCGCCCTGCTGTTGGACATTTCAGGCAGCATGGCCACCTCCGAATCCACCCCCGAAGGACCCCGCACCCGTCTGGAACTCCTGAAAACCGAGGCAGCCCTCCTGCTTCAATCCTTGCCCGCCGGCTCCAGGGTGCGAATGTTACCCTTCGGTGACGGGGCCGATACCGGCCAAGGCTCCCCAGAGGGCACAGACCCTGCGGCCGCCCAGGAGCTACTCTCGGGGCTGCAGCAGACCAGCCTGGGCACCCGGCTCGAACCCGCCTTGGACCTTGCCGGGGACTTGCTCCGCCAAAGCGATATGTCTAATAAAAAGGTGTGGATAGTGTCCGATGCGCCCGCCTCCGCCTGGACAACCGCCTCTGGCGCCCTGCGTACCCTGTCCGCCAACTTGCCCGGCGCCACCCTCGGATGGTCCCGCCTGGGCAAAGCTCCAGCAAGCCATATCCAAATGCTCGACAGCAGCCCTGAAGGCGGCCTGCTACTGGCCAATGTCCGCCAACCCTGGCGGGAGCGAATACGCAACAATGGCACTGAAACAGCCCG
>CAIWHS010000082.1 GCA_903912515.1 uncultured Planctomycetaceae bacterium | reverse complement strand
TTAAATGCTTCAGGTACACTTTTCAAAAGCGATTCAGAGGCTTTTGTTGAATCCTTCTCAGTCAAATACCAAGCATATTTACCAGGAGTCGCATTAGTTTTAAAAGCCCCAGCCTTGTCAGTCACGGCATAGGCTTCCGCACCATCACCAGTCGGTTGAAGGACAACTTTTACATCCACTAACGACTTACCGTTCATGGATACTTTTCCTGAGGTTTCCTTTTTCTCGCCCATTTTTGCAGCATTATCACCACAACCAGGCAAAATCAACCAAACCCCAAAAAACAAAGCTATGTAGGTGCGCACTAATGAAACTCCTGTCATAAAGAATTAACCATCACCTTAGTCAAGAGTGACTACTAGTCCATCTTGAGCCCCAACCGTCGCCTTCAAGACTAGTGGTGCTATGGTGTCTCTTACAAACCTAACTGAGCCGTCACCCATACAGGCATTAACGCCACCTGTGTGGAATGAGAATGGTTCATCATTAGGCCCGCAGTTATTCACACTCCAACGACATTCTGCTGGGCCACCGATAGGATTAGCGCTGTTGTTGATTTTTGCTGTCTTACTGCCCAAAGATTTGTGTGGACCAGAAACGCCGTTCGTTGCTGCATCTGGATCTACCCATGCATAAACGCGCCTTGCATTCGTGGCAATACCATCACCCGCCACTGGGTGAGCAGGTGCTGGGACAGGTGAATTCCTAGAAGAGCCGGCACCAAAACTGCCAATGGATGGATGAGCACGACCGCAGTCTTCAATCACCAAAAAAGTGTTGGAAGAACCATCGGAACATTGAGCAATGGTCGACCCCTCTGCTGTCAACATGCCAAAAAAGCGACCCCGGTAGCTAGCAGTTCCAGTACCGGACACCCTAGCTAAAGTGCCTTCATCTATGTCGCTCACAACAGCATGCATATAATCGATAGCGCCTAGGCCCTCTCCGCCAGAACGACCAACACCAGAAACCGGAGTGGTTGGGCACACAAAAGTTTTGATTTGTGCTTGGGCTGCCACCCAACCGGAGGGGAAGGTCGGATCATCATAATCCAACCCTTTGGAAGCGGGATGCACAAATGTTTTGTTGTAATTTGCAGGAATCGCACTGCTGTGGTCAAACATTTTATATACATTTTCTTGCTCAATATAAGCAAGAATTTGGGTGCACCAAGAATGCATCATGTACAGCGTGGTGTTGGTGCCGGTCGAGTCAATCTGGCCGGGATGCGGTAGCTTGCCCTGGCTCGACTCGTGGTTGTGGAATGCCAAGCCAATTTGCTTGATGTTGTTTGAGCAGCTCATGCGGTTGGCCGCTTCGCGCACCTTTTGCACTGCAGGAACCAACAGGCCCACCAACACAGCAATGATGGCGATCACCACCAGCAACTCAATCAGCGTGAAGGCGGAACGCCTTGCACGCTTATAACTCATCAGCATGAAAGAATACCTCGAACGGACACTGGGAAAGGAATGCCCCATCGGGGCGCTTTTAAAACCATTCTGAGTATTGCACCGAAATAAGAAGAAAAAGTTAAGAATCGACGGGAATAACAAGAAGGATTTGTTAAGAAGGCTTTCTATGCCTGGTCTAGATTCATCCAAATGAAAACGCCAAATTGCCTGCATCCTTTCTAAGTATTTGTCAAATCTAGGACTTATGAACAAATTTAAATAATCTAGCCTGATTATCACCCACTGAAAACTGTCCCTAAAAAAAGCACCATCGTCAAATTTTCCCCGGTCAATTCACCAAACCTTTGCATCCATTTTTGCCTCAAATATTAATTTATAGTCACATGCGAGTGAATGCGATTCAGCTGACCAATTCAATGCCTGATCCACCTAGCAAGTAGGCTCTACCTTGCAGGATGCGTTTATCTTCCTCGACCTGCATCTAGACACTAATAATCCCACCAGGCCATGAAGCCAAAGACTTTCTCGATATCGCCTGGCCCAGAGAACCTGATTTACCCGGGCTTAGTTTTAAATCAAAAAACACATGAACTAAATAAAACGGCTAAAACAACGCCCTAGACCACCTTATCACTGGATATAAACAGAATTTTCTAATATATTTTCGACCATTCTGCCAATAATTTTTTATCGCTTTGCATTTTTTCCACTGTTTTTTTTCTCCCCTATACGAGAAAATGATCAAGGCTCGATTTTGTAACAACCGAGCCTAGCCCACCTTCCCGCTTTCGCTCGAATGCGGGTACGCTCCATCGCTTGGGGTGTCTTGCTATGCCTGATTCTTCTCCTGCCCCGCAAAACCTACCACCTCCTTTGGACCTTCCAAAGCGATTGCTGCTTGCATTGGAAAAGCCTGAAGGCTTCCACCAATTGGTTGGTCCTCGAAATGGCCCTCTGGCCACAGCATCCATTCTTTACAATCACGATGCCGGTCAAAAACGGCATCTAGCCGCTCTGGTTTTTGACAGTGCTTGGATTCAGCAATCACCCTTGGCTGGCGATTTGCTCAATACTGTTCTGAAAGCCCGCGGGCAGGAAGGTGCCCCAACCGAAACCGGGCCAGTCACCGCCCACCTGACTGATGACACATCCCCTTGGGCCATAGCCGAATTGGCCCAAGGCATCTGGCTGACAGACCAAATTGCCAAAAATGGCCGTGCCCCCATCCCGCAGGCTATTCAAATCATTCGCTTGGCGGCTCAGGCACTAGCGTGGTGGCATACCTCCAAGCAGCTAGCCGGCCCCATTTTGCCATCCGAAATTTGGGCCCCACTGGATGGCAAATCAGCCCAATTCCCATTTTTCGGGCTTATTGGTTCTTTTTTAACCGGAAACTGGCTACTCGCTGAGGCTGGCAAACCACTGGTGCCCTCCTGCCCACCTGAAGTACTCGACGGTGGAGCTTGGGATACCTCCGCTGACCTTTACGCCTTGGGCTGCTTGTCTTATTGGCTGCTCACTGGCGAGTCGCCTTACTCCGCGAACACACCTGGCGAATTGCGCGAACAACAGCGCGCCCGTAAGCCCCGTACCCCGCCCGAACTGCGCATGGGAGTCCCCCAGGCTCTTTCCGAATTGGTCATGCGGCTGATCTCAACCGAGGCCCACGAGCGCCCCTTGAAGGCCCAGCCTGTTGCCGACAGGCTGGCCGTGCTCAGCTCTAATTCCACAAACCTAGCCCAAACTGGCGATGGCTACGGGGTACGCGCTGATTTGCGCGGGGCTACTCCACCCGCTCGCCCTGCAACAAGTTTGATGGACGAGGAAATCAAACGCCTTAAGTCAGATGCTGAAACCAAACCGGATGACCCAGAAATCTGGCTCAAGCTGGCCCAAGCCCAACTCAGGCTAGGGCGCCCAGGGGACGCCATTCTTTCCACCGAAAAAGCCCTCAAAATCAACCCCCGCATGGGCGCTGCTGTCCTTTTGCGTGCTGATTGTCTGTTGGCAAAAGGGGATGTCAAAAAGGCCCTGAATGATTTGCAAATAATCGCCAAGGCGCTACCCAACGCCCCACAAGTTTTGCTGCGCTTGGCTAAAGCCCATGCAGCCGACGGAAACCACCCAAAATCGATTGCCGAGTGCGATTCCGCCCTTAAAGCTGAACCCAAAAACTTGGAAGCACTGACTTTGCGGGCAAAGGCCTATCAAGCCACCAATCAAAATGCCAAGGCTCTCGATGATTTAGATGAAGCCATCCACCTTGCAAAAGCTGCCAAGCCTGCTGTGCTTGCCAAACTTCTCGCCCTGCGCGGTGAGATCAACCTGCACCTCAACCGCCACGAAGAGGCCCAGGCCGATATCGACTCCGCGCTGGCGGCAGACCCGGCAAGCGTATCGGCAAGGCAGGTGCGGGTTCATTACCTACTGGCGGTTGGCAAACCGGTCGAGGCTGAGGCCGATTGCGACCTGCTTGTCAATCAAGCTGGCCGCATGGCATGGCCATGGCTTTTGCGCGCCAAACAGCGGCAAATGGCTGGCGAATACATGCTTGCCTTGGAAGATTTGGATCAAGCATTGTTACTGGAATCCACCCCACACAGCATGGCGCAAACTGCGCTTTTACTGGCGGCGGCCCCTGACAAAAATGTTCGCGATAGCGATCGCGCTCTTGATTTGGGCCGCAAAGCAGCCGAGGACACCGGCTGGGATGACCCGTTTGTTTTAGAGGCTGTGGCCGCTGCCTACGCCGCCTGCGGCCAGACTGAGACGGCCACCGGATGGATTTTTAAGGCAATCACCCAAGCAAAAGGCGAAGACCGTGACCGCCTGCAAGAAACTCTCAAGCTTTACAAGGCGGGCAAACCCTACCGCCTTGGCAAGTAAAAGCCTGGCCCAATCAGCCCCCTGCCCGACGGTATAAAAAAACATCCACCTGCTGGCCAACAAAAAGCGAGGCTGCGTTTGCTGGCAGTTGATAAATCACCTGCAAAACTCGGCTGTCAACCCGTTCAGTTGCCGCACCTCTTAAAGCTGATTTGGGCACCAGATACGGGTCTATTCGCACAAACCGCAGCGGATAGGTCTGCGAATTCTTCCCCCGGGTCCGTGCCTCCCCTTCAAGCGACGGGCTGAACTTGCCCAACTCGTTCTCATCAAAATCGGCCCGCACATGCAGTTTGCGAAGGCCACCCAAAAGCATCAGGGCCATTTCTGGCCGGGCCTGTTCACCCGGTCGCACATTCACCTGTAACACTGTCAACTTCTCTCCATTTTCCGCTGTCTTTTCACCGTGCAAGCGAATGATCGGGGCCCGAATGGTCCGTCTATCCAGCTCCGCTTGGCTTTCAGCAAGGTGGGCCTCTGCGCTCGCCACCTGAGATTGTTGCAGTTGCAAATCATACTTCCAGGCCCCGGCCTTCAACAGTTCCAGCTCCCCCTCGACCGCCTTTTGTTTTGATTGATATGCCAAGTATGTCAGCTCGCGTCTGCGCAATTCCTCCACACCTATGGCGCCACGCGACGCCAGGGCCGTGTTGCGGTCAAGCTGTTCTTTTTGGTCGAGCGCTAAAGCTTTGGCCTCGGCCAACCTCGCCTCGACAGCCGGCAATTCCTCTGGCCTGGGTTGTGCCTTTAGCCTGGCCAGCTTGGCATTCTGCTCATTTAGCAAAGCCTTCTTAACGCGTACATCCGCCTCAAATTCCTCAGCATTCAGCCTCACCAACACCTTACCAGGGTCCACCACCTCCCCTTGGCGAACATCCACCACACCCGCAACACCTGCCACGGGGGTGCCAACCTGAACTGTCTCGGTTGCCGGTTCAACAATCCCTGAACCGGCCAATTCGACATCTACCTCGGTCAACGGAAGCTGACCGGGCGGGTTGGTGCGGGGCTCCTCCCCCTCGGATACTTTGGCCACATGAAAGAGCGCGAAGGCAAACATGCAAGCCCCAACAATGGGCGGACCAAAACGAATCAGCCTCATGGTTCACCTTTTCCTATCTCTGCAAATTGCGCTCTGTCTTCCAGCGTGGCAGTCACTCGCCCGTCCGCCATCACCACCATACGGTCGCCGCTGGAATAAACCCGTGCATCATGGGTCACCACCACAACGGCCCGGTCCGCTGCAATCGCAACATCCCTCAGAAGCTCCATGACCGTCCTACCGCTAGACGCATCGAGTGCCGCTGTCGGTTCATCGCACAACAACAACCTTGGCCCATGCACTAGCGACCTGGCGATTGCCACCCGCTGCTGCTGCCCCCCTGAAAGGTTTTTGGGAAGCGAGTCCGTCTTGTCCCCAAGGCCCACCTTGCGCAGCATTTCCGCCGCGATCTCAAAAGCCCTCAGTCTGCGTTCACCATTGATGATCAGTGGCACCGCAGCATTTTCTTTGGCTGTCAAAGAGGGCAACAAGTTATATTGTTGAAAAACAAACCCAATGTTTTTGCCCCGAAAACGAACCTTGTCACCGCCACGCATGGCCCCCAGGTTTTCCCCCAGCACATCCACTTCGCCCGCAGTTGGCTCAAGCAAAGCGGCAAGCAGCGAGACCAAAGTGGTTTTTCCGCAACCGCTGGGCCCCACCAAAAGCGTCATGGCACCCAAGGGAATATCGCAGTCAATCCCGTGCAACACCCGCTGGCTCACGCCGGCGGTGATAAAGTCCTTCACCAAACCGCGGCAGCGCGCTGCCAGACCATTCTCAGCCACCACCACCGTCATCGGAACACCATGGCTGGTTCCAGAAAAAGCACCTTGCGGATACTTAGTAGGCTCGAAAGCACCACGATGGCCAAAATCGTTCCTGCAATTCCCAGTAGCAAACCTGGAAACATGCCCAAACCCGTCAGGGCTGGAACACCGGATGTCGCCTCAAAAAAGACCGCTGTCAAACCGATCCCGATACCGTAACCAATGGCTCCGGCAACCAAACCCTGCAACAAAATCATCCCGACAATCCGCCAATTGTCCACCCCCATGGCTTTCAGCGATCCAAACTGACGCAGATTCTCCATGGTGAACAGGTAAAAGGTTTGTCCGGTAATCGCCAAACCCACGATGAATCCAAGCGAAATGGTGATACCAAAATTCACCGGAATCCCGGTTGACTCGAGATAAAATTCCACAGTCTTCCAAGCGAACTCCTTGCGCGTGTAAGCCGCCAGCGGCCTGGGGCCTTGCATGCTGGCCGCCTCGATTGCCCGGCAGATCGGCCCGAGGTCGAAACCGGGCTTCGCCCTAACCAGCAGAAAATTGACGAGGTTTCGGCTGGGCGGAAAATAGCGGGCCGCCTGCGAATAGCGGGCAAAAAGTATGGGCATGCTGGTGAATGGTTGCGACGCTTCGCATATGCCAACAATCCGCCCACGGCGTTCATTGATCTCGAACTCTTTGCCCAAAACCATCGGCTGACCGGGAAAAAGGAAGCCATAACCAAGGCGGTCCACCAGCACCGCATCCGGCTCGCGCAGCGCCTTCAACTCGCCCAGCACCATTTTGCTGGGTGCACCCAACAAACTGCTGTCATCCAGCCCAAGCAAGGTCACTGTGCGGAAGGCGCCACCATCAGGCAGGCGCGCCCCCAATTGGCCATAGGCCAGTTTTACGGCACTTTCCACCCCTTCCACCGAGCGAACCCGATACAGTTCCTGGTCAGGCAGCATGGGGGCTTCATCAATGAAACGGGTGGCCCGGTCCATCACCCAAATATCCGCGTCATGCACATCCAGAATCTGGCTTGCTGTGCGCTTCAAAATGCCAACAAAAATCGCCACCTGCTGGCTCATTAGCAGCGTTGCAAATACCACACCAAACAAAATGCCAAGGTACTTGACCGGGTCGCCCACAAGCATTCTTAAAGCCAGCCAAACCATGGGCTACCACCGCCAAAGAAATGAGTTACCAACAATTAACAACAGATGTGGCTTCAATAGGAGTCCATGAACCTATGGCAAAGGCTAGGTCAAATCAAAACATACCCTTGAATGCTCAAGGCACCCTTTGCCACTGAACAGCATCACCAGTCACATATCCCTTGGTTCCCTCATTCGATATCACCACACTTGCTTTGCAGTCTGGAAAATCCCACTGACCCAAGCTGACAAATGGCCCATCTTTTCCTGGCTTCCGGGTCTGGTCTACCAACACCAAATCCTTTTTTGCCCCATAAAAAACCAACACCGGCACTTCACGGCTACGATTGGCGTTTTGGCTAATAGCCAATCGCACCTCATACTTGCCAGGCTGGGGCAAATCAGTTGAGAAAGTTAACCGGCACTTCCCCTTATTCTGATTTCCGTCGTGCCTATAGCCAGCCCCTACAAAACCACCCACTGAAGCACTGGAAACCCAATCCCCTTCTGCCAAAGCGTGCTCGTCATCAACAACAACACCTTGCAGTTTTTTGATATCGATGGCGTCGGCTGGTAAAATCGCCGCTTTTGGCCGCAATGGTTTACGCTCAAATTCGAGGACTTGACCGTCTTTTAATAAGCGCTCGCGTAGTTTGGCATAAGGCACATCCTGAACATTCAGGTTTCCCTCAATGGCCATCACCGCCGCTGTCCCTGCGGATTGGCCTAGCACAAAAAACACAGGCTCCATCCGAATTGATCCAAACGCAATGTGGGTGCTGCCCAAGCAAACCGGCACCAACAGGTTATCTGCCTTGCCTGGTTGCGCCACTAATGACCCGTAGCCTACCGGATAGGGCCCGCCTGGCCCCTCTTGCACATCGCCCTCGTCCTGCACATTTCCCTTGGCATCCACATATCTAGTGCAGTTGTGCGAATCCATGTTGTAGCTGCCCATACCCACCGGATCGGCAACAGGATCAATCGCCCGGCAATGTCGTTCGGTGACCATTCTTACCGCTTCCAACCGTCTGGCTTCCCGCACATAGATTTGCCAAGGCCAGTTGCCGTTGCCGACAAATTCATCCCGCGCCAGCCCCCATTTTGAGACATGATCCCGCACAGTCTGGGGAACACGGGGATGATTTGCTAATGACCACATCAAGCCCTTCTGATACTCCAAGTGGTCTTTTATTATTTTAACCCTATCGGCATAGCTAGCTTCCGGGTATTTAAAATTGCCCCCAATATAATCGGTGCTGAAAGCCCCATTGTTGTTTGTGTCGGTCTTGCCATTGGGCATGGGTAACGGATGCATTGGTATGCGCAAATCCCCCGCCTCGAAATTGCGAAACAACAATTCATAATCGGCTTCGTTGTATTTTTCAGGCTTGGGCCAAGGGGTTAAATTGTCCACATTCCGTGTCATGCACATGCGAAAACAATAGGCTTGGAGACGGTTGTCCCCTGTGCCATCAGCAGGCAAGGCTTCTTCAATTCCTGGTAGCAGACCGCTCAACGGGTCGCCCTTCAAACGAAAAGCGCTCACTGGTTTCAAAAACCGGTGGTTGTGCGTGTTGCGGGCCCGTTGAACCCCATTGAGGGTTTCGTTATGCAAGGTGTTGGATTCCCGCCCCAATCGGTAGGGAACGCCTGCCCGCGCTAGCAAGTCCCCCTCGTAACTTGCATCGACAAAAACTTTACCCGCCAAAACTTTGCCCGAAACCAGTCGCATCTCGCGAATCAATGCGCCTTCCTTCTTTACCGCACGGGGGTCTTCGGAAAGGGCATCCCCTTTCAAGACCTCGACCCCGGTTTCGGCAAGCCAAGCGTCTAAAACCCTCTCCGCCACTTTCGGTTCAAAAGTCCACTGGGCATCCTCATTTGGCCCTACCCTCCAGACCGGCGAAGTATCCCGTTTTTCCAAATTCCAAGCTGCCGAATCTTCGTAGTGCTTGCGTAGCCTCCGGTAAAACTCCCGGCTGATACCCCCAATCACACCCTTCTCTCCCGAATCGGTGGCCCCCAACCCGGAAGTGGTTAGCCCACCCACATGACTTGTGGGCTCAACCAGCAAAGCTGTCCTGCCCATGCGCCGCACTTGAATGGCGCAAGCGATTCCACCGGGAGTGCCCCCATAAATCACCACATCGGCCCCGTGGCTATCTATCAACAATCCTAAAACGAGGGCTGTCAACATGTGGGCACCTGCGATGTTGGTTAAACTTATTCGGTCTGATCTTTCTGGGAATCCATTTGCTCGGCCAACTTGAGTGCGCGCAAAAGCCCACGCGCCTTATTCAGGGTTTCCTGCCATTCATTCTCTGGCACACTATCAGCCACCACACCAGCGCCCGCCTGGAGGTGGGCAACCCCACCCTGTAAGACCAAGGTTCGCAGGGCGATGCAGGTGTCCATGTTGCCCGAAAAATCCACATACCCCACAGCGCCCCCGTAGGGCCCGCGCCGAACCGGTTCCAGTTCATCTATGATT
>CAIWHS010000081.1 GCA_903912515.1 uncultured Planctomycetaceae bacterium | reverse complement strand
CCGAAAGGGCCGCTAATAAATTCACTATCACCAAAGCGGAAGATGTCGAGCGCTTGGTCATTCGGCTCGATGATCGCATGATTCCGTTCCAAGGGCCGGTGGTGGTTGAACAGGCGGGCAAAATATTGCATAGCGCCCCGGTCACACGCACCATTGCCACCCTGGCCAAAACCTTGGCCGACCGGGGTGATCCCAAATTGATGTTCGATGCCGAGGTGGAAGTGACTTTGGCTGGAAAATAATCGCTTTTTTGCAGATGCCAAATTGCAAAAGACCGCGCAGGAGTAATACCCGCGCGGTCTTTTGTTTTAGTTAGTGACAAATCAGATTTTCAGCAACCCGGTACTGTCGCCCAGGTTTTCCCGCTGTATTCCAGCTTTGGCCAGCATAGCTAACCAAAGGTTGGTGATGGGGGTTTCCTTGGGGTGAATCACATGCCGGTTGCCTTCCACGCCTAGCTTGGCGCCGCCCAGCAAGGCAACTGGCAGATCATCATGGTTATGGCGGTCGCCATCTGAGTTGCCCGAGCCATAGGCAATGAGGCAATGATCGAGCAGCGAACCTTCACCCTCGCGCACAGCCGCCAGCTTGGTGCCAAGCCGGGCCAGCATTCCAGCGTGGAACAGGTTAATTTTGGCGATCTTTTCCTGCTTGGGCCCATTTTTCCCGTGGTGAGATAGGTCATGGTGTCCATCTGGAACCTGCAGCCAAGGGTAAGGGCGGTTAGAGCCCTCATTGGCGAGAACAAAGGTGGCCACCCGTGTGGTATCGGTTTGGAAAGCCAACACTAGAAGGTCTGTTAGCAATTCCAGATGCTCGCCGTATGAGGCGGGTACGCCCTTGGGCCGGTCAATCGGGGGCTTCGCAGGTGGGGGCAGCTTTTCGGCCCGGGCCATGCGAAGCTCAATATCTCGGACACTGTCGAGATATTCGTCGAGTTTGCGTTTATCACCGGCAGAAATCTTTCCGCGAAGGCTACTAGCGTCTTTGGTGACCGCATCCAGCACGCTTCGTCGCAGACGGTCTTTGTCTTTACGGTTTTCGTCGGCCGTCGCGCCAAACAGCCGGTCAAATACCTGAGCAGGGTTCACTTCTTTTGGCAAAGGTTGCGAGGATGACCGCCAGGCCATGGTTGACGAATAAACACAGCTATAGCCGGAATCGCAATTGCCTGCCATCGCGCCGGCCTCGGCGCCAATCTCAAGAGAGGGCAAGCGTGTGAGGTGGCCCATGCCGCCAGCGGCAACCTGATCCACCGAAATTCCTGAGCTGATATTAGTGCCATCGGTCTTTCGGGCTTGGCACCCCGTGAGAAATGCCGACAAAGCCCGGGCATGGTCACCCGGACCATCACCATTAGGCCGTGCCTTGTCAGCGGTCAAACCGGTGAGAACAGTCAGTTGGTTTCGAACGGCTTCCAAAGGCTTTAGGGTGGCGGGAAGCTCTGTAAGCTTGCCTTCGCTGTTTGGCCGCCAGTTGGGAAGGTGAACTCCATTGGGAACATAAAGCCAAGCCAAACGCACAGGAGGCTGCCCTGCCTGCGCGGGAACCATGGTGCCGGTGGCTTTTGCCAACGATTCAAGCCAAGGCAAGCCAATTGAGGCACCCAGGCCTTGCAATGCCATTCTCCTGTTGAATTTTGCCATGGTTCTCTCTCCAAAAATGCTGCTTGGTTCAACCGCCAAGCAACTCGTGTACAGCAATTCTAACACATGCAATCAAGGTGGGCGGTTTTGTAACAGGTTATTCGGTGGGTTCTGCCTCGCGTCCCCGCTTTTGGCGGAAAGGTTGGCTGTTTACCACGGCCTTGACCATGGCGCTGAATTTGTAATCACCCTTTTTGGTGGCTTCCACGATTTTTTCTATCGCTTTGCGGTCAGCCGGCGTCAATCCCCGCCCTAAGGCATATACCAAAAGCCTTTCAGCCATGGTCTTCACAAATTTATCCTTGTTTTCAACCAAATAGGCACGCACATCCTTCATGCCTGTCACCTTGCGGTTGCCGGGCAATTCGCCTGTGGCATCAATGGGCTGGCCATCATCTTTATCGCGCAGCGCACCTAAGGCGTTGAATGCTTCAAAGGCAAATCCAAGAGCGTCCATCTTCTGGTGGCATGTCGAACAGGCAGGGTTCGACCGGTGCAGTTCCATGCGCTGTTTCAGGGTCTCTGCTTTGGCGCTTTTCGCGGTTGCTTCCAATTCGGGGACATTCGGCGGAGGTGGAGGCGGCGGGGTGCCCATCAATTGTTCCAGCACCCATTTGCCCCGTTTCACGGGTGAAGTCCTTGTTGGGTTGGAAGTCACCGACAATACGGCGGCCATGCCCAATACCCCGCCGCGGGGCTGGTCTCCCAATTCAACCCTGACAAACTCTTCGCCAACTATCCGTTTGCCATTATCAGTCTTTGGCTTGGCCCCAACCTTGGTACCTTGGGTGTCAGCGATGCCATAGTGTTCTGCCAGCCGCTGGTTCAGCCAGGTGTGATCACTGGAAATGATATCCAGCACGCTACCATCTTTTTGAACCAGCTCCTCAAACAGTTTTTGCGCCTCGGTTTTCATAGCCCGACGGAGCTGCTCGTTGAAGGTGGGAAATTTGCCACGGTCTGGTTGAAAGGTATCTAATCGTTGGATTTGAAGCCACTGTGGGAAAAAGTTGTCAACCAACGCCTTCGATTTTTCAGATTTCAGCATGCGGTCAATCTGGTTATCCAGGTTGACGATCAGC
The DNA here is from genome assembly GCA_903912515.1 of uncultured Planctomycetaceae bacterium. Classification (GTDB taxonomy): domain Bacteria; phylum Planctomycetota; class Planctomycetia; order Gemmatales; family Gemmataceae; genus UBA6894. The sequence goes on along the minus strand of CAIWHS010000081.1, from coordinate 18,503 downwards.
CGGCCATCCTCCGAAAGGCCCATCAGCTCCCGGTCTGGCATCGTACTCCACAAGAAGTACGACAATCGGCTCGCCAATTGCAGCTCGCTCAAGTCGTACGGCTCGTCGCGTGCGGGCCTGTCATCGGTTTCAACCCGAAACAAGAAACGCGGCGAGCAAAGCACCACTAGCATGCCAGTCTTGACGCCAGCCACCCAGTCTTTTCGTTTTGCACCTTCTTGTGTGGCCAATTCGATAGCCCCATCCAGTGCCTTGCCATCGACCTGGCTCCGCCATGCTCGCTGAGCAAATCGGGTTAAAATTTGGCGAATTTTCTCCCCGTCAGTTAGTTTGTCATCAACAGAAAGCAATTCACGCAGCTCTTGAGGGCGCGAATCTGTTGGGCCTTCAATTTCAGCCCATTCCACCATGACCGATCTACCATCACCCGGGTTTTCCAGCCGCAGCCCAAACTGGTGCTGCCTTGGCCGCAGGGTGGTTTTGGCCTCGATCACTCGCGGGTTCTTTTCGTCCCCTTCCAGAGTCAACTTGGAAAGGACCCGTTTGTCACCCACCATGATGGCAACCTCGGGGGCCTTGCCACCACCTGGTTTGCCATAGGCCTTGTAGCGCAGGATGTACTCGCCCTGCTCGGTCACCTTGTAATTCTGAAACAGTCGGTCTTCCTTCAGCTCCCTAAAACGCTTCACCTCTCCGGGGGTTTTCAAGGCTGGCTCAAGGTAGCGTGAGGAAAGATTGCGCAGGGCGGGCTTGGGAGCTTTCAACTGGATTGATTTGTCGAGGGCCGATTCTGCGGCGGCAATATAACGCTCCATCAAAACCGGTGGCAGCGATAATGTTTCTGCATTGTTGTCAAAACCATGGCCGATGTCATCGGAAGGGAAGTCGCCCGCAGGGTTGAAATCAACACCCAAAAGGTCTTTCAGGGTATTGGCATATTCCACCCTGTTCAGTCGCCGTGGTGGAACCAAACCCGGATCAGGCTTGGCCAACCGGTCTGCCGCCTCGAGGATGCCATTCACCTGATTGGTGAAATTTTCAATTTCGGCAGGTGTTGGTCGAACCTTGCGCGAAGCTGGCGGCATGTCGCCCCCTTGCGTCCGCTCAACCGAATGCTCCCAAGCTGCCCGATTTTTTACCACCGACGCAGGGTCGAGTTTTTCAAGCGAAAGGCTACCCTTGGCCTTTTTCCCCTGGTGGCATTGAATGCAGTGCTTGTGCACGAAATCCCCAAGGGGTGATTTGGCGCTGGCTGCGGGAGTCTGATGGCAGGTTTCGAGCAACAAAATAAACAAAATCATGAGGCGAGCACCTCTAATGGCAGGTGCATCAATATTAGCCAATGTGCCTCAACATATCCACGCCAGCAGCCTGACCTTTCATGAGAAACAACTCATGTAAGGTCAGGCTGCCGCTTAAAACCGACAAATCAGCCCACTTGGGCGTTTTCCACCTTAATAATCACCCTAAAACCCAAATCTTTTTGCTTGGGGGCCTCCCGGTGGGCCGCCATAAGCTTGAGCCATTCCGGGGGATTGGCTCCCTCCGGGCCAAAGTAAGACATGGCGACATTTTTGTGGAAACACCGCTTGGGGTGAGATGCCTCAATCACCATGCGCTGTACCAAAACATATTCCCCAGATTCCACCACCGTTGAAGTGGGCTCCAACCGATCGTTGATGAACACCACATCTTTGCCGGTGTGGGTGCGACCGTTGAAGCTGGTTCCCAGCACGGCGCCCCCATCTGAGAGCAAGGTCGCTTCTGCGGTGGTCAAGGCCGCAAAGCCATCACCATCACGCGAGCACCAAAGCTGTCCAACCAGAAGGGAATCAATCGTCAATTTCAGGCTGCCGTTGCCTTTAATATGCAAGACTTGGGTAACTTCGCTTACAATTTCACCCCGAGAATTTTCAAGCGGATTGCCACCTGCGGCAACTGCCCCGGTCATGACAATCGCAATCGATTCTGCCTTGGACACATTCACATCCAGCGCGGGAATGTGGGTGAAACCATGGCCATTTTGGTGGCCGTTGGCGGTGCCGGTGCGCTGGCCGGGAACAATTTTAGGTTGCCCTTCGGCTGCCAAAACCTTGGCTTTAGTCATTGCCGAGCCAACCAAAGCGAATCCACCCAAAAAAAGCGATGCGTTTCGACGATTCATGGTTTCAATTCCAGGGGGAGGCAGGGCTGGGCTACAAAGTCGCCCGAAAAAACTGGCGGGTCTTTTCACCTGTTCTCAGATCGACAAACTACTGGCGTTTTCTTCAGCGAAGGTAGATTAATCGATTCATTTTGCCCAAATGGAAAAAATGGACATATGTTTTGTGAAATATGCTGATCATTTTTAAATGAAAAAAAGCACACGGATATTTTGTCAGGACCCTTGGACCAAGGGGTGGTAATGGTTGCCCAAAGCATTACCCAATACATTTTCGTGAGGATAGCCATGCCCCATGTGCTGGCGAAAACCTTCGCCAGCCCCAATCCCAGCTAATGCTCCCCGGGCTTTGGCAAAATCACGCATGGCAACCAAATACTGGTCCATCCCATGCTGCCGGGCTAACCAGTCTCGTTGGCTGGCATGACATGCCAGCATCTTTTCCTTCAGATCAAGCGTGGTACCAATGTCCACAACCCCGGTAGGAGCAACCGGACGACCCAGTGGGTCGACTCCGTCCAGCGGGTCGCAGTAATAGAGTGCCGGAATATGTTCCAATGCTGGTGCGCCCACCCGGGGGAACAGGTTGGGGACTGCTGCGTTGAAGCACCCCGCCCTAGCCAGAAGGCTGCCTACTTCATGGTCTGCCATGTAATCAGCCGGGCTATGGGCCAAAACAAGGGTAGGCCTAACCCTTCGCATCAGCGAGACCACCCGCCGCAAGGGTTTGGCAGCATAGAAAAGCAGCAAGTCTCGCTCTTCCAGGCAATCGTAACCTGCTTGCAGTAAGTCAGCCGAGGCCCGCGCTTCCGAACGGCGAATCCGCGAAATGGCGGCACGTCCCAATTCGGCAGAGCCGCAGTCGCCAGCGGTGAAGGTGGCAATATGGCATTTCCAACCCTTGGCTGCCAAGTGCGCCAAAGTGCCCGCACAAAGGATTTCGGCATCATCCGGGTGAGCCAAAAGGCTCATGACCGTTCCTGGCGAGCACTGGCTGGAAGCCATCAAAGCAACTCCTAATGGCAATATTATTCCAGTGGTGGAAGGGGAAGGGTTGGCGGCCTTTCCTTCACCGTTTCGCCATCACGGCTTTCAACAGCACCCTTCGCGGTGGAAGAAATAATTTCCGAACGCCGCGGCCAGTCATTCTGGTCATAGTAATCCAGCATGGGGGCAATCATGGAAACAGCTTGGAACGGTACTTGCTCATCCAGCTTGGTCAGCAGGGTATTCAACCTGCGTTCCACAGCCAAGTTTGCCAGTTGGCCCAAAACCGGGTTGCCCGTGGCTGAGTTCAATAGATTTCCTGCCAACATGTGGTTGCCCAAATTGCGCGCCAAGTAGCGCTTGGCGGCAGAAATTTGCGGGTCTTCCTGCTCTTTGGCCAACTGGGTGTAACGCATTTCCAACAGATAGTTGTCTTCTTGGATAACATCTTCTTTGCCATACTCGCTCAGCACTCGCAAGTTGGAATCACTGAACCAACCTTGGCGCTGCTTGGGCTCGAGCAAAACTTTCTCACGGTAAGCCAGCAGGGAATCGGGCCGCCGGTAAAGCTTCAAGGCATCCCGCTCATTGAGCAAGCTCTGGAATCGGGAAAGGGTTTCAGCCTCGAAGAAACGCTTGCGGGCTATTGCAAACGCAGGATTCTTTTCAGCCAAGGCGCGAACATAGTGCGGGCCAAAATTGCTCATCTGCCGGTAAGCATCGTATTCGCGCAGGTAAAAATGGTCATACCAAGATTGCCGCATCTCGGGAGACCAGTTGATTTCAGGTTGGCCATGCGCGGCCGGAGCGGAACGAAGGGCCATCTCCAACCGTTCGGGCGAACCCTCGAAGCCGGCCTTCATCTCTGCGGTCATCAGGAAAGTCTCACGGTAAAGCTTGGCGTTGTTGTCTTTGTTGCGCTCCTCCAGAGGGTCAAGAACCATGTGGTTGGATTTCGCAATTTCACGCCAAACCCGCTCTGTTTCGGCCAAATTCGGCCCAAGATAAGTGGCACCTTTGCCCAAGGTGATGGGCCGGTTGGCAATCCAGTCTTTCAGCACATAGCCGCCACCCTGGCCCAAGGCCAAGGAGCTACCCGAGCGGGCGAGGTCAAAATCGCCTTCATCCGGGTCGAACCAGCCTTCTTGCATCAATCGTTGGCTAACCTTTTCCTGCATCAATCCCGGTTGGGTGCGGAAAATCATGGCTGCCATATGTTTGGGCTTACGCTGGGCAACGCGGTCTAAAATCGCCGAGGTTGACCCAGGGAACTCGCCAGCCTTGGGCAGCGGTTCCTGGGCATAACGATACCATGAAAGAGCCGTGGCCCATGCGTCAAACTGGTCATTGAGCCACTGCTCGGGTTTGAGCGCGTTGTACTGCACAGGGGCTGAAGGATCATATTCCTCGTTCACACCCGGCACACGATCTGGCTTGCCCGGCAGGGCCGGAAAACGGGCCAAAAGATTGGTGTTCAGGGCCGGAAGCGTGTCCGCAGCGCGCCATCCGTTGGCACCCGGCCGGCGGTATGCCTCGGTGTCATAAATCGAAGGAATGCCTTGGCTGTCTTCCAAAAATCGGATGAAAGCATCGGCGGTATCGCAAACAAATTGGGTCCGTCGACGCGCCCGGCCACGGCCGCGCTCAGCCTTCACATTCAAGTATTCAGGGCGGGTGCCTTCACGCAACCTGCGGGCAAGCGAGGGGTAGCGCTCGCAAAAAGCCGTTAATTCACGCTCAGCGCGATCGAAATGGGCTAACAGCTTTTCGCCTGCGGTGGCAGCGACAGCCGGGTCGATGGCATCGCGTTTTTTCAGTAGAGCTTCCACTTCAGCCTGGGTGTTGGCAACGGGCAGTTCCAGCACTTTGTCACCACGGGCTGCACGGAAACCGGCCAAGGCCGCATCCAAAGCATTGGCTTTTCGGTATTCCTCAAATTTGGTCTCTGGCAGAAGCGTGTACCTCACGCTTTCCTCGCGGTCGCCTTGCTTGATGGGGGCAACAACAACACGGTCTGTCAAATAGGGCAGGCTGCTCATGGCACCCCACAGGCCACCAGCCAAGGGCGGAACCACGAACAAGCCGGTCGAGCCTTGGTCAGTTTTATCCATCCATGCAATGGCCCGCTCGGTGGTCGACATTGCCAAGTCAGCAGGAATTATTGCCGGAGCGGTTTTCTCCTCGGGCAAATTCAGCACCGTGTCGATTTCGGCCTTGCGGGCAACACGCAATCGCAGTCGCCATTCGGCCAGGGGGTCTGCCTGGCGGATTTCATCGCGCGCCGATTGAAATCGGTTCCAGCGAACTTCCCTTCCGGGCTCGCCCAAAACTCCCTTTTCGTCAAACACCTGAAAACGCCTGGGTTCGCGATCCACCGGTGGCACGCATGCCAACTGGAAAAGCGAACGCATGATGTTGGTTTCGTCAGACTGGTTAATTTTGTGTTGTTGGTAAAGACCCAGATTGAAACGCAAATCCGGGTTGAATCGGTTGCGCTTGTCGCCTTCCGCCAGCATCTCGCAGCCACGAGCGAGGTAATATAGCTTTTCGCGGGGCCGGTCCACTTCCGCATAGACATTGTAGGCGAAATTCCAACTCTGGAAGAGCCAAGGGGTGATGAAGTGAGGCTGAAGCTTGGTGAGCGAGCGCACCACCAGCTCCACTTCGTTCCACCGGTTTTTCTTTTGCAGTTCGGTGGCCTCGTACCATAGGTAAGCCACCGCCATGCCGCGCGAACCGGTCAAGGCCAACTCAACCGCCCTGCCGGTAAGCTCCACATTGCCCACATCCTGCTCGCGCAGGCCGTTTCGCTCGGCATAGGGGTTCAAAATTCGGTCGCGCCAAAGCCATGCGGCTGTCAGCAAAACGCCCATCGCCACGAGGTAGAAAATTTGACGATTCATGCCACCGCTCCGCCCGGATCGGGTTGGTTCTTCCGTGTTCGCCAGCCCTTTTGGGCCACCATGTCAAAAATCAGGTCGGCCCAGCCACTTCCCGTTCGCGCAGGGCATGGTAGCCCAGCAGCAGCCAAGGGAGTAGATAAGCCACAGTGCGAATGGCGTTTGCCGCCAAATCCGCACCACCAATATTGAATCCATTGCTCACATATTCCGTGAACGAAAGCGATTGAACCTCGGGCAGGAAGTTCATCAGCCCACCCAAAAATTCGCGCAACACCCGGTCGGTGTTCATGATCACATTGTTCAATGCGGTGTTTTCCAACTGCTTGCCAGCCACCTCGTTCGTGATAAGGCGCGACAGGTTCTCAAGCGGTCCGCCACCGGCCACGCGGCCAATCACCAAGGCCAGCAAGAACTCTTGGAACTGGCCCAGCATGAACACGAAAAGGGCCACAAGCAGACTCACAACTCCCGACAAATAGGTGCTCAACACAAGCGCCAAAGTGGTGACCAGCAAAATGCGAAGCCACAACCCCATCGATGCCTTTGCAAAGTTCCAAGAGAACCTCAAAGCGTCGGCCCCGCGACTGGTATCGTCTTCGCGGAAGTAAAAGTCATAGCGGGCCATGCCCACATATTGGGTGATTTCTTTGCAGGTCACGGTCACGATGATAGGCGGCTTGTCCTCTGGCCCTGTTTGCGCATTCACAAACAGCTTGCCCGGTACCTCAACGCTGCCCGTACTGAAGTCGTAAAAGGTGATCGACGCTGCCGGTTGGAAGAAGCCAAATTTCTCGGCCAGTTCGTCAGGCGTGAGTGCGGGCTTGCCTTCGCGGTCACGAGATTCCCGCTCCAAGCGCAATTTTTCCGCATCATAATTGCGGGTGGTGAACGCCATACCAATGCCCACACCTTGGTTTTCAAAGCCCTTGGTGGTGCGGTAAATGTCAAATGTGAATTCCGCGGTGACCGTAGGGCGACCTGCAAGCACCGAGGGAAGGGCGGTGAAATCCCAAATAGCCTTGGGCTGGCCGCTTCCCGGGGTGGCTGCCGAACCAGAGATGTACCCACGGTAGGCCCATTCACGGCCCACATTGTCGCCTTCGCGCTCTGAACCGGTGTTTTCGTAGTGCAAAATGCCATAAACAGGAGCGCGAGCCTTCAGGCTCTCTTCAGCAGCTTCAGGGCTGACACCGCGCAAGATGTAAAGCAATCCCGCCCCGGTGAGGACTATCAAAATGAGCGTCAAAAGCGACATGTAGCCCAATAAACGCCCTAGCAAGATCTCTACCCGCTCAACTGGCTTGGTAACAATCAGGAACAATGATTGGCTCTTGATGTCAGCAGGAATGCCAAACGCTGCAAGCAGAGCGCTCACCATCAGCAGAATCACAGTCATCGCCCAGAACACAACCGTCACATAGGTGCGAATCTGGTCAGAAGATTTGGAAGGAATGAACCACGAGCCAAACAGCAAAATCAAAAGCAAGCCTGTGAAGGCATAAAGCACCCGCTTACGGATGGCCTCTTTGAAGCTCAATTTTGCGATGGCGAAAATCCGCCGGAAACTCAACCGGGGAAGGTTCACCAAAAAAGGCAATGAGACTGCCAAGATCGATGCCAAGGCGCTAAACGCCAAAACATCATTGATCCATTCAGGCCGCATCATCGCGGATATGGCGGCGGGAGCGGTCTTTTCAGGATCATAATTAGGCCACAAAGGCTGGGTGAATTGGGCCAGGCTGAAAATGTCCAGACCCACCATGGGAAGTGAAAGCAGCCCCAAAATGGTGAAAGCCAGTTTGGTTCCCGGGCTCAGCCTGGAAACCTGTTTCCAGCCGCGAAAAAGAAACCACAGCAAAAGGCACAGGCTGGTGACCGAACCAACCGTCAGCAAGTAATAACGAATCGCATACCAATCGAGCACTCTCGATATGGTCAGCGGGTCCCGTTCAAGAGACAGCACCGCGAAAACGGGCTGCAAAAGCGGGGTCATCGAGTCTAATAAGCCGGTTGCCATGCTTGTCGCCATAAAAGGGACCATCTGGATTTCGGGCGGTTACCGGGAGTCGGGGGGTGTCGGGGTTATTTCTTCCCGACTGGTTCGTTCTTTCCGGTTTGCTCGCCGGGCAGGAACCGCCTGCCAGGTCGCGCCTTGCTTTCTTCCACAATGCGCAGGAAGTAATCTTCTAGGGTAGTGGTCGGGTTACCCACGGTGTCCAAAGTGCCGCCGTGGCGGGTGAGAACTTCGCGCAGGTCCTTCTCTAACTCCGGGGTCAGTTTCACTTGGCTGGCGCGCATTTCCACACGCATGGTGTCCTTCAGCAGGTCGCTCACATGCCCGTAACTCTGCAAGTCGCCCTCGTGGAGAATGGCGATGCGGTCGCAAATATCCTGAACATCTTCAAGACGATGGCTGCACATGATGACAGTTTTGCCTTCATTGCGCAGATCACGGATGAGGTCCTTCATCCAGCGGGCGCCAAGAGGGTCAAGGCCCGAGGTGGGCTCATCCAAAATCACCAGCTTTGGATCGTTGATAAGGGCCTGGGCCAAACCAATACGCTGGCGCATACCTTTCGAGTATTCACGCAGCTGGCGCTTTTTGTCGCGCGCCAAACCCACCCGCTCAATCAGCTCTTGCGAGCGCCGCACTCGAACCGAGGCAGGCAGGTCAAATAGCCGGCCATAAAAATCAAGCGTCTCTTCCGCATTCAAAAAACGGTAGAGGTAAGACTCTTCAGGCAGATAACCGATCAACTCGTTTTTGCGCACATCGGTGGTCGATTTGCCCATCACGGTTGCTCGCCCCTCGGTGGGGAACAATAGGCCAAGCAGCAGCTTGATCGTGGTGGTTTTTCCAGAGCCGTTTGGCCCTAAAAGCCCGAAAATTTCACCTTGATTCACCTTGATGTCCAAGGCTCGCAAGGCGACCTTCTTTTTCCTCCCCCAGAAATCGAGGAAGATTTTGGTCAGTTTTTGTGTCTCAACCACAGGCTCGGCCATGGATTCGCCTCGCGCGAAGTGTCTCTGTGCTCAATAGAGGAGTGTGGTGGACTACCCCACTACCCGCATACGGCTTGAACCGTTCTTAGGTTCGAAAATCACTTGCCTAGCCTTTGGGCGGGGCCGGTTAAGTGGATTTTGCCACAGTCAACATGATAGTTGGCCTAAAAGTCTGAGCAAGCTAGGAAGCGACCTCCTTCCAAGACTTAACCCCAAATTACCGTGAAGGTTGTGCGAAACTGACGATTAAAACGCCATAGCTGAATATCTTTATATATTTTTATGTATCTATTGGTGCCTTGTTGTTTGAAGGGTGAACAAGGTTAAGGGTGGAAAGTGCAAAATTTATATGGTACTCTGAAATTGCTTCGCCTTGCTGAGATTGGACATTAGTCATCCCGCCCAACGCAGACTTTTCGTTTTTTAAGCGACAATCCCCCGAGTTTACAAAATCGGTTTGGTTTCAAAATGATTCAGGCTTTTTCGCCACTGGTCTGGCTCTCCTTGGCATTGTTGGTGCCCGGTGCCGAAAACGCATTGCCCAATTCAAGCAAGGCCCCCACCTTCGAGCGCGACATCCAGCCCATTCTCACCCGCCATGGCTGCAACGCCGGACCCTGCCATGGCAAAGCTCGCGGGCAAAATGGTTTTGCCTTGTCTCTGTTTGCCTACGACCACGATTTCGACCATGCCTCCATCTTCGGCCAAGCCAGAGGGCGTCGTGCTAACCCCGAGTCGCCTGATGAAAGCCTCCTGCTGCGCAAAGCTGCAGGAAGCATGGCTCATGGCGGTGGCCGAAAACTACCCACTGATCATGCCGATTACCAAGTTTTGCGTGCATGGGTTGCGGCAGGCGGCCCACGAACGCCCGAAAGCGCGCCTAAGCTTTCAAAAATCACCGTTAACCCAGAACGCCGCCTTCTAGAGCCCAAGGCTTCGCAACCCCTTCAGGTCACCGCTCATTGGAGTGACGGGTCCACCACCGAGGTGACCTCCTTAGCGCTGTTTTCTTCCAGCGAAAGTGTCATTGCCGCGGTCGACCCCAAAGGCATGGTGAAGGCCGGCCCCTTGCCGGGTGAGGCCGCCATCATGGCCCGCTACATGGATCAGTTTGCAGTTTGCCCTATTTTGATACCGCAAAAATCTTCTGCCAAGCAGGCTAAAAGTGGCTGGCAAGCCAATAACCGTATCGATTCGCTGGTGCTCAATAAATTGAATGAGCTGGGGTTGGAGCCAAGCGGCACCGCCTCCGATGCCATGTTCTTGCGCCGTGCCCACCTCGACATCATTGGCACGCTACCCACCCCCATTGAGGTGGAGGCTTTTCTGGTGGACCAATCTACTAACAAGCGTTCTAAACTAGTCGATACACTCTTAACGCGACCCGAATACGCCGATTTCTGGGCCAATAAATGGACAGACTTGCTCCGCCCCAATCCCTACCATGTGGGCATCAAGGCGGTGATGAACTACGATGCTTGGATTCGCGACCAGTTTCGCCAAAATCGCCCTTATGACCAGTTCGTGCGCGATATTCTCACCTCCAAGGGCAGCACCTTCGAAGACGGTTCAACAGTCTTCTATCGCAACCGTCGTGAGCCCGAAGAACTCACCACCATGGCTTGTCAGTTGTTCTTGGGAATTCGCCTCGATTGCGCCAAATGTCATCACCATCCCTTTGAGGTGTATAGCCAAGCCGATTTCTTCAGCCTGGCGGCATACTTCAGTCGTATTGGCCGCAAAGGGGTTGGAATTTCGGCACCCATCTCGGGCGGCGAAGAAACAATACTTGTTGCATCCTCTGGTTCTGTGAATCATCCCATCACCGGCAAGCTGATGCAGCCTGCCCCACTCTATGGCAAAGCTCCCGAGGTTGCCCCAGATGCCGACCTGCGTGAGTCTTTCGCGACATGGGTCACCTCCCCCGAGAACCTAAACTTTTCCAAGGTGATGGCCAATCGTGTTTGGGCCGAGTTGATGTCTCGCGGCATAGTCGAGCCGGTTGACGACCTTCGCGCCACCAACCCGCCAACCAACGGCCCCTTGCTGGATCATCTGGCCGAAACTTTCCGTCAGGGCGGCTACGACATCAAAAAACTTATCCGCCACATCTGCGCTAGCCATACCTACGCTTTGGAATCCAAGCCCGAGGAAAACAACAGGCTCGACAACCGCAATTTCGCCCGCCACTACCGCCAGCGTCTGCGCGCCGAGGTTCTGCTCGATGCCGTCAGCGACATCACCGGTGTGCCCGAAACTTTCCAAGGAATGCCCCCCGGTTCCAGAGCCATCCAGGCTTGGACAGTCCGTTTCGAATCGCAGTTTCTTGACGCTTTTGGCCGGCCCGACCCCAATCAAGATCCACCGTGCGAACGATTGGGCCAAACCACGGTGGTGCAGGCCCTGCACCTGATGAATTCGCCCAATCTCGAGCGCAAGATAAGCGAAGAAAAAGGCAGGGCCAAGGCGTTGGCAGACGCCATCACCACAGGCAAGAAGCAACCCGACCAAGTGGTGAGGGAACTCTACCTACGCGCCTATGGCAGGCCTCCCTTGCCAGCAGAAACCGAAAAGTGCCTCAGCCAGCTTGATAGCCTCACGAAAAAAGGCCTCAAGAACCGCGAGTGGGTTGAAGACATGATGTGGGCGCTGTTGAACTCACCTGAATTCGTTTTCAAAGATTAAAGGGGTAAACCATGGCCAGCCACAAGCGAGCTCCTTTTCACGGCCCCAGCCGCCGCGACAGCTTGCAACTCGGCCTCACCGCCCTGCTCGGCGGCGGCTTGGCAACCGCCCTGCGGGCAACCGATGCCATCGAGGTCAACAGGCCCGCAGTCGCGAAAGCATGCATCCTCATCTGGATGGATGGCGGCCCCACCCACTACGAGACTTTCGACCCCAAGCCCGACGCGCCCGCCGAATACCGTGGCGAATTCAAAACAGTTGCCACCACCACCCCAGGCGTGTTCTTTTCAGAGCACATGAAAAAATTGGCCGCCCAGTTTGGCAAGTTATCTGTCATCCGCTCCATTCGGCACGATCAGGGCAACCACGGAGCCGGCAACCATTACATGATGACCGGCGCGCCCCCCCGCATTCCGGTCGGCTGTGGCGCTTTTGTCAGCTTCCATCCCAGCATGGGATCGGTTGTTTCCCACGAGTTAGGCGCGCCTCCCGGGGTGCCACCCTACTTCAGCATGTCTGGCATGGCCCGGTCGGGTGGACCCAACTTTTTGGGCGAAAGCCACGCTCCCTTCGTGGTCGATGGCGACCCCAATAACCCGAATTTCCGTGTGCGCGATGTGCAGCTTCCCTCAGGTATGGTTTCGCTCAGGCATGAGCGTCGGGCCAGCTTTCGTCGCCAAATAGATACCTACCGCCGCGATCTCGACAAGGCCGTGGCAGACCCAGCCGTTGCCCTCGACCAGCACTACAACCAAGCTGCCGACCTGATGCAATCGGAGAGTGCCCAAGCCGCTTTTGACCTCACCCGAGAACCGCTGCGCGTGCGTGAACTTTATGGACGCAACGCCTTCGGCCAGCGTGCCCTTCTGGCCCGTCGGCTGGTGGAGGCGGGCGTCCCCTTCATCACAATCAACGATGGCGGTTGGGATCACCACTCCAAGCTGTTCGAGGCCCTGAACAAGCGTTTGCCTGCATGGGACCAAACCGTTGCAGCCCTCATCACCGATCTGGACCAGCGCGGCATGCTCGATAGTACGCTCGTGATTGCGCTGGGTGAATTTGGTCGTACTCCCCAAGTGAATAAAGATGGTGGTCGTGACCACTGGTCCAACGCCATGAGCGTCCTCTGGGCGGGCGGCAAAACCCCGGGCGGGCAGGTTATCGGCAGCACCGACAAAAAAGGCTTTTCAGCTTTTGAACGGGTCCTTTCGCCCGAAAACTTCGCCAGTACCATTTACCGTAAACTGGGAATCAACCCGGACAAACTCCTCTATTCGCCAAACGGGCGACCAAACCTCATTGTCAGTGATCCAAACCCCATCCGCGAGTTGATGGGATGATGCGGCCAGGAATTTCAATCGCGTTGCTGGCGCTGATTTTAGCCACCAACAACGCCAGTGCCGCTCCCAGTATCGATTGGCTTTACCCCGCCGGCGCAAAACGCGGAACCACCGTTGAGGTCACCGCAGGCGGCAAGTTCGATCAATGGCCAGCCAAATGGGTCTGCTCCAATCCAGCAGTTGCCATCAAGGCCTTGCCAACCAAGGGCCTCCTTGCTGTCACCGTCGCCCCGGAGGCTTTGCCCGGGCCTTGCCTCATTCGAGCCATCGATGAGACCGGTGCTGGCAACGCCAAGCCATTCATTATAGGTATGTTACCAGAGCTGAAAAGCAGAGAGCCAGACGACGAGCTTGCTTCGGCGCTCTTGGTTCCAGTTCCCGCTGTGGTTCATGGCAGGCTTGAAAAAAGCGGCGATGTCGATTGCTTCGCTATCGAATTGAAAAAAGGCCAAACCTTGGTTGCCTCCCTCATGGCCAACCATTTACTGGCAAGTCCAATGGATGCGGTGCTGCAGGTGGTGAGCCCGCAGGGTTCCGTTCTTACCCAAAACAACGATGCCAGCAACCTAGATCCGGCAATCGCCTTTCTAGCACTGGAAAATGGCACCCACATTGTGCGCCTATTTGCCTTTCCAAGCATGCCCGATTCTTCCATTCGCTTTGCGGGGGGCGATGCCTATGTTTACAGGCTCACTCTCACCACTGGGCCTTTTGCCCGCCATGCCTGGCCCCTTTCAGTCAAGGCTGACAAAAAAGAAGGCCTTAGTGCCCTGGGTTGGAGCTTGGGTGATTTTGCCAGTTCGGCCAAGAAGTTGGCCTCAAACCCTTCCGGCCAAGTTCTCGCAGGTTCCGACAACTGGGCAAATTTTGTCCCGCTCATGCTTGCAGATAGTGAGCCGGTTCTTTGGCGGCAGGGTCTCGACAAACCGTTGGACCTGCCCGTTAGCCTTTCTGTCAAAGCTCTGGGTAAAGAGGCCGCCATTCTGAAAGTGAAATTTGCCAAAGATACAGAATACCAACTCGCAGTTTGGTCCAGCGGGTTGGAGCTCAACATGTTCCCAAGCGTTCGCTTGATCGATCCCGCTGGAAAACTGCTTCAGACCCTGGAACCAAAAGAATTGCACACCGATCTGGATACCACTTTCAAGGCTGTGACCGAAGGCGAGTATCGCATCGAGATTCGTGAGGCGCACAGCATCATCAGTGACCGCCATGCCTGTCTGGTTCATTTGTCCAAGCTCACACCCGACTTCACCCTCAAGCTGGGTGGAGAGGCCGTGGTGGCAGAGGCTGGCAAGGCTGCCACGGTTCAGGTCACGGTAGGCCGCATGGGCGGTTTGACCGGGCAACCTGTTTTCAGGCTGGAGGGGCTTCCAGCCCAAATCCCTTGGTCTACAGAGACAGATAAAGATCCCGCAAAACCTTTTAAAATCAATATTGGCCCTGTAAAAGATGCCAAAGCTTTCACAGGGCCGGTGAAGGTGTTTGCCAAGGTTGGCAACCTTCCAGAAAAACAAGCATGGACCGGATCGTCTTACCCGGGCCTTCAGGTCATGGAAACCTGGCTTCACCTTCCCCCGCCCAAGCCGGTTGACAAACCGTCCGATACTCCAAAAAAAGTACCGCCAAAATAAGACAACGGTAGGTCATATGCCCAAAAAAACACCCCCGCCAATAAAGGGCAGGGGTGTTTTCATGTTTTGGCAAAGTGCCGGTTAGTCACGAGGTGACCGACGATTCAACTTTTCTACCTGGTCGAGTAGTCTTTCCACATTCCGTTCCAATTTGCTCAATCGTTCTTCCATGCCACGCATGGCCGACGGTCCACCCTGGCCCATTCTGCCTGGTCCACCCATTCCCATTCCACCTTCCATGCCACGCATGGCTGGCGGTCCACCCGAGCCCATGTTGCCTGGTCCACCCGGTCCACCCGGGCCCATGTTGCCTGGGCCCCTATTGCCTGAGCCACCAGCAAAATTACGAAACTCTTGGCGGTTGCCAACTGGGATAATGAAAAATCCTTCAACCCGGCCCTCGCCACCAAGGCCATCCATTCGGCGAATCTCAACCCGCATCTCGCGGCGCTCTTCCCGATTGTTTGCTCCGTTGTTGCCCATTTCTTTCAGTTTGGCGCGCAGTTTTTCCGCTTGTTGGCGCAGTTCTTGAGATTCACGCTCCCGTCGGCCCAATTGCTCTTCAATTTCGCGAATTTGGATTTCACTGGAACGCCTGTTTTCTTCACGCTCACGGCGCTGCTCATTGCGCTCGCGTTCGACTCTCTCTCTTTCCTCGCGTTCACGCCGCTCGCGGGCATCGGGATTGTCACGCTGTCCGTCGTTGCGCTGCTCTTTAGGTTTGTTCGGGGTATCTTGGGCAGAAATAGGATTGGTGGTCACCACCGCAAGGCACGCTATACAGGTATTCGCCAAATGACGAAACCGATTCCTAGTCAACATGTTCCACCTCAATTGCAAACAGGGGAGAGCGAAAACGCGACCTATAAATATAACAAATGATTTATTATGGAGCAATGAGACCTGCCCACTTGAGAGCCTGAATCAATCCTTGTTTTTTTCCAAATTGCCGGGAGGCAATTCCAACTGTTTGAATCGGCGCTCCAACGAATCCAAGGCCTTGTTCAAGCGCTGAATCCGCTCTTCAGGCCAAGCCTCTTCCCGGGTGGTTTGCTGCTGGCGAATTCCTTCCGATCGTTCTTGCGACAACTGTTGTTTCAAGGCTTTTGCCCGCATGTTCAATGCTTGAATTGCAGCGTCATTGCTGGCGATTCTCTTTTCTAAATCTGCCAATTCCTTAGTCGTTTGCAGCAAAGCATTTTGGTCCTTTTCCGGTGCCACCAGGTCAGGCATAAACTTTTCAAGCCAATCTGCAAGTTGAGCCTGCTCAGTCTTTTGCTGCTGTTTTGAATCGATAGTTGCTTTCTTCAAGGCTTCCGCTTTTTGTCGCTCAGCCTCGATCTGAACTTTGGCCTTCTGTGCCTTCTCCTCAGCCTCTTTGAGGGCGGCTAATTCTTTTTGAATCCGTGCCTTTTGCTCGGCTTTCCCAGCCTTTTCCTCCTCATTTTTCAGAGCGTCGCCGGGCTTGGTGGCATCTTGGGCCACTGCAGCACCCGCTAGCACAAATGCAAAAGCAAATAAGTTTCGAGCTAACCAAGCTAAAGACAGTCTCATAACAACCCCCGGTTCTTTTTTACCCATTCTACGCTAGCTCCCAAGGCGATGCCACCAAAAACCTTCCACAAGGCTTTGCTGCCAAGTTCCCTAAGATAAAAGTGCGTGTGTGAGATTCATCGGGGGAAATGGTTCGCATGGCATTGTTGATTGCCGACAAAGTGGGGGTTTGGCGCGGAACCGGTGCAGGTCACCGTCAGGTTGTTCGTGAAATCAGTCTCGAGGTGCAGGCAGGCGAGCTGTTTGGCTTGCTGGGCCCTAATGGGGCCGGCAAAACCTCTCTGGTCTCTGTTCTCAGCGGCCTTGAGCAACCCGGTTCGGGCTCTGTCTGGCTCGAGGGAAAGCCTTTGGCCCAGGCCGCACCCGGGAGAGTGGGCCTGGCACCTCAAGAATTGGCTTTTTATGGCAACCTAACAGGCCGCGAAAATTTGGAGTTTTTAGGCAGGCTCTATGGTCTGTCAGGCAATCGCCTCCAGGCAAGGGTGCATGAATTGCTTGAAAGTGTCGGCCTGATTGAGGCTGGCAATCGGCCTGCCAACACCTATTCGGGTGGTATGCAGCGCAGGCTGAATTTGGCTCTCGCCTTGGTGAGCGACCCCGCAATCATTTACCTCGATGAACCAACTGTGGGCGTTGACCCCCAGTCCCGCAACCTGTTGTTTGAACAAGTGCGGCGGTGGAACGCTGCAGGGCTCACCATCCTCTACATCAGCCATTACATGGAAGAGGTGCGAGAACTTTGCCCACGCATAGCCATAATGGATCACGGTAAAATAGTCGCATGCGACAGGGTCGACACCCTGCTTTCAAGCCAGCAAGGCACTCTGAGGGCTCAGGTCGATAAAACCCTGCCCGCTGAACTTCTGGCTAGCTTGCAACTCACTCCTCAACCTGGCCCCGATGGCTGGCTAACTTGGAAATGCTCCCAGCCCTTGGATGTTGCGCCACGGTTGGTGGCAGGGGCGCAATCAGCAGGCTGCAAAATATTGCGCCTGGAAACCTGCCCGGCAGATCTGCAGCAGGTGTTTTTGGGCCTCACGGGGCATGCGCTGCGCGATGAGTGATCAAATCAGCAAATGGGGCCTTTTGTCCGCGCTCTGGAGTAAGGAGTGGCGTCTGCTGGTGCGTGATTCGCGCTCCCTGCTGCTGCTGATACTGTTGCCGCTCGTTTTCATTCTGGTGCTGGGCATTCTTCTGGGCGAAGGTTTTGGCCGCAAAGCGGATGACCGCATTCGCGTCAGTGTGGTCGACCTCGATCAAGGCGATGGCCAAGCTTTTGAAGGCAAAAGCTGGGGCCATTGGGTGCGCGAAGACCTTCGTCAAACTTCCGACATAGTTTTGGAAATCCTCCCAGATCTTGCCACAGCGCAAGAGTTGGTCAATTCACATCGCCGTGCTGCGGTGATGGTTGTAGGTGCCGATTTTTCCCAAAAGATCCAGGCCTGCTCCTTCCTCAGCGATGGCATCAACCCCTTCGTACGCGATGGCGTGGCTATGGATCGTGTGGGAGTTCGCATGCTGAAAGATCCGCGCCAAATCGCCACCGCCGGGGTGATGGAACAAGTGGCCCAGGTCAGTCTGCTCCGGGTCGTGCTGCCTTACATGATTGGCAAGGCCTTTGAGCGCCTCAGCGACCCGGATTTCATCGACATATTGGCCAAAAATGTCAATTTGCCAGTTCCACCCACACTGAAAATCGTCCTAAGAAAAGATGTGGTGACCCTGTCGGAACTGCTGGCAATGGCCTCGGCAGGTAATGCCGATCTGGAAAGGCAATTAAGGGCCAAAGCTGGTTCCGGGGTGCAAAAGTCCATCACCACCCAGTTTTCCCGCTACAACCTGCTGGGCAAAACCTGGGCCACCCTCACCCGCAGCCAAGCCACAGGCGGGGCGACCGAAAGCCAATATGTGGACGAGTCGGGCAACGGACTTTTCAACCGGGGCGCAGCGCGGTACCAATTGCTGGTCCCCAGTTACACAGTTCTCTTCAGTTTTTTGCTGGTGATGCTCGTTGGTTCGCTGGTGGTTGCCGAGCGTCGGCAAGGAACCTGGCAGCGCCTGCGCCTTACCCCCCTCAACCCAATGCTATTGTTGCTAGGAAAAGGTTTGCCGGTTCTGGCTATCAGCCTGGCTCAGGGTGGGTTGTTGCTTCTGGCCGGTAAACTGGTGTTTGGCATGCGCTGGGGGCCTGCGGATATGCCTATCCTCCAACAAGTGGCCCAGTTGATGCCCGTTG
>CAIWHS010000080.1 GCA_903912515.1 uncultured Planctomycetaceae bacterium | reverse complement strand
ATAAAATGAATGGATTTAGTTTAAATTGTGTTGAGCTATTGGAGTACCAACCCAATCGATACCCATTTTTGATGATCGATCATGTCGACGAAGTGATTCCGGGTAAAAGCGCAAAAGGTTTTAAAAACCTAACAATGAACGAATGGTATTTTCCCGTCCACTTTCCTGGTGGGCCGAATATGCCCGGAGCCCTTCAATTGGAAGCGTTAGCTCAAATGCTGACTGTTGCCATTACAACTCTTCCAGGAAACAAGGGAAAGGTAACGCACGCCCTTCAACATACCGTCCGATTCCGAAAGGAAGTCTTGCCCGGACAAAAATTTGTTATTGAAACAGAAGTTATTTCCTGGAAGCGAGGCATAGCGAAAGGTCGTGGCATTGCCTATACGAACGGTAAGGTTGCTTGTGAAGCAGACATGTTAATCACCATCCCTGAAATTTTTGAGCAATATCTGCCAAAAAAATAAGTCGAATTTGAAGAGGCGGTTATGACTCGAGATTTTAGAGCTCTTGTAGTTCGTAAAGGCACCGACAAAAAAACATTTATTCGCTCTATTGAAAAGCGGACATTTAGCGATTTACCAGAAGGCGATGTACTAATCCGTGTCCACGCATCCTCGTTAAATTACAAAGATGGACTTTCTTGTATGGGTAACCCCGGGGTTACTAGGCGATATCCGCACACCCCAGGAATTGACGCCGCTGGGGTTGTGGAATTCAGTAAGGTTTCAGAATTTCAAACGGGTGACAAAGTATTAATTGTTAGTCACGCTTTGGGTATTTCGGTGCCTGGTGGTTTTGGTGAATTTATACGCGTACCTGCCGAATGGGTTATGTTACTTCCAGAAGGTTTGAGCATCCGTGAAAGTATGATTTTCGGGACTGCAGGTCTCACTGCCGCCCGATCTGTTCAGGCACTATTAGCGCACGGTCTTAAACCGGAAAGCGGCCCAATTATTGTCAGCGGCGCTAGTGGGGGTGTTGGCAGCTTATCGGTTGCACTACTTTCTCATCTTAAATATACTGTGGTGGCCTCGACAGGTAAATCTGACGCCAATAGTTATTTAACGGCATTGGGGGCATCCGAAGTTATAAATCGCAAAGATATTGAGGATCAAACAGGGCGACCTTATCTTAAAGAGATTTGGGCTGGGGGTATAGATTCTGTTGGTGGGAACACCCTTACAAGTATTTTACGGTCTTGCAAAGAAGGTGGTGGCGTGGCAGCAACTGGGATGGTTTCATCGTCGGAATTTTCAATGTCACTATATCCATTTATCATTCGGGGTGTTAGTTTGTTTGGCATTTACTCCCAAGGGCTGTCTATGATGAACCGCAAATTCCTTTGGCAAAAACTTGCCAAAGAATGGCGACCTGCAGGACTTGAAATACTTGCTGTGGATTGTAAATTACAAGACCTTGATCCTGAGATTGATAGAATCCTAGCAGGTAGTCAGCGGGGTCGGGTTGTGATTGATCTTAAGTCTTAAATTTCACGGGTGCGTTAAATAGCTAGGAATTTTTTTGGCCCATAATAAACAGATTCCAACAAGGTCAGATCCCCGTCGTCAACGAGGTAGCCGCATGGAAATGGCGGACCCTCTCTCAGTCCTATCGCTTTCGCAACTTTGGGCTGAATGTAGT
>CAIWHS010000079.1 GCA_903912515.1 uncultured Planctomycetaceae bacterium | reverse complement strand
GGTCGCGCTTCGACCGGTGCCCACCGCACTCCGTCCAACTGCCAGAACCCGCGGCCCGGGAACCGCATGTTTCTCCAACTGGTGGTAAAGGCTGGCTTCACGGCATTCCCTCGAATGCCAAAGAGGCGATTCGGCATCGGTTTCCTTGGCCATTCGGCCGCGAATGACTGCCTCACGGTTGTCTGGCAAGCGGAGGGTACCGGTGAAATGTCCGGTTTCCGCCATACTTGTGGCGTTTAACAGGGCGTCATCCAAAAGCTTGCGCTGCGGTTTGCCGGCCTTGCTGTCCTCGGGCGGCCAGGATGATGTGACCATCATGTCTTCGCCTGCCAGCGGAATCCAATCAAGCCCTTCACCCCTGCCCGAACCCAAACGCTTTTCGCGCACATGGCGCCGCTTCAAAAAGTGGTTGGCTTGGGCAAAAACCAATTCCTCGGCATTGCGTTCCAAATCGGGCCTGAGCAGCCACTTCCGCTCTTCGCGGGTGAACTCGCCCGGGTCATACGATTCGCCCCGCCGCATTGCGAAACCACCCCACAGGCAACCTGCCCTGCGGCGGGCTTCGCGTAAATAGGCTCTCAGTAACAACTGCCTTTCGCGTTGGCTGGCCAGGGCTTCGTCGACGGTGGCGTGCAGGGCAGCGAGGTCACGCAAGCGGTCGTCCCGGCGCAACTCGACCAGCCGTTTGGAACGTTGCCAGTCGAGCAGGGTTGGTTCGCCCGTATCCACATCCACCAGAATGTGTTTGGCGTAAAGATCTTGGTGGGAAAAACCCGCCGCATGCAACCGAGCCATGGCCCGGCCCAACTTGATTGCCGCGCGCCGCCTACGCCACGGGTTTAGGTCTTCGGTCAAAAACATTCCCAGATCAGCGGTTGACTGTTTTTCGGCCACCAGCAGGAAGTGCCTGCCACGGCTATCGCGCCCAAAGGCAATCCAGCCCGGCCCTGGCAGTTGTTCCCTTTCAAGGTTATTGAGGAGCCGCGCCTCACGATGCGACAGCGACACAAATCCCAAGCCGTCGCGCCAGGCTTTCAAGCGTTGGCCCCATTTGACGCGCGTCTCAATTTTCAAAAAGGCGCAAACGCCATTTGTTGACCCGGATGGCCCTAAATGTGTGCGTCGCACATGCCTGTCGCGGTGGCCGGTGACGCGCACTCCCGCCATGGCAGTGAGGCGGTCAGGGTCGGTTAGCCCCCATGCGCTCAGACGCGCCCGCCAATTGGGATGGGCTACCAAACGGGCCACAGGGCGTCGTTTCACCCCCAAAAGCCGGCAGGCGAATCCAAGTAACCCCAGTAGCAAGAAACTCAAGAGAATCATCCGGCTGTCCTCGCCATGGGAAGCGGATGGCCGCCATGAATCCCCAACAATGTTCTGGAGGCTTCGTACACCTCGTCCACGCTCAGCTCTGTCATACAGCGGTGGTGGCCCAAAGGGCACACCCGGCTCTGGCATGGGCCGCAATCGAGTTGCTTCTGCAAATGGATGGAGCGAGGGTGCCAGGTCTCGGTCCAGCCAATATGGGTGGGACCAAAAAGCGTGACTACCGGCACATCAAAAGCCTGTGCGAAATGGCGTGGGCCACTATCAGTGGTGACAAGCAGGGTTGACCGCTTCACGCATGCCTTGCTCAAACCCAAGCTTGGTTCAGGCCCGTGTGGATTGGCCAGCGGCTGAACCATGGGATGGTTGGCATCGCTGGCAATGGCCTGAGCCAACTGGGCTTCTGCTGGGCCGCATAGCAACAGCACGCCGAAACCCTGATGCGCGAACCGCCGGGCCAACTGGGCAAAGCTGGCGCGTGGCCAAAACTTGGCCAGACCAAATGCCGCCCCCGGATTGAGGATCACCACCGGCCTGTCAGCAAAACCAGCAAGCCCCCAGACTTGGTTAGCCGCAGCCTCGTCTGCTTGCAGGGTGGCCAGCCGCAATACCTTGCCTGGTTCTTCGGTTCCTGCTGCCATGGCAATGCGGTTGTATTCCAAAAGGGCGGGATGAATCGCCCGTTTGCCATTCGCATCCAAAGTGGGGGCCAATGCGGTGTTCAGCAGCATGCCACGGCCGTGCATGGCCAAACCCACCCGGCCCCCGCACCCACCTAAAAAGGCGGCGAGCGCCGTGCGAAAACTGTTAGAAAGAAAAACACTTTTTTTAACCTTTAATGGTCGCAGTTGGCTGGCGATCTCCAGAGTGCCTTTGTCCCAACCCTTGCCAGCCGAAACTATTTTCGCGTCAAACAGGT
The DNA here is from genome assembly GCA_903912515.1 of uncultured Planctomycetaceae bacterium. GTDB lineage: Bacteria > Planctomycetota > Planctomycetia > Gemmatales > Gemmataceae > UBA6894. Next base: position 7,068 of record CAIWHS010000079.1, on the reverse strand, counting down.
CCAGTCCATCGAGCACTGCCATGGGGCCTGGCTTGCCCACACCTATCATGCACCAGCCCGGGTGCGCGGCACGCAGCGCCATCAGTGCCGGGGTAGCCATGACTGCGTCACCCACCCATCCTGGAATGAATACTGCAAGCCTGCTAGGCATGGCTGAATGGCTCAAGCTGCCTCCATGCGATTGATCAGGCGGGTGGATGAATAGCCTTGCTTCAGATCGGCCAGATACACCCGGCCCCCCCACGATTCGACAAGGTCAGCACCCACAACGGTCTCGCGTCGATAATCAGACCCTTTCACCAGCACCTCGGGTTTGATCGCCCGGATCAATTCCAGAGGGGTTTGCTCATGAAAAACAACCACATAGTCAACTGACTCAAGGCCGGCCAGTACAGCCCCACGCGCTTCCTGCGGATTGACCGGACGGGTTGGCCCCTTGAGTCTGGAGACGCTGGCATCGCTATTGAGGCCTACTACCAGCAAGTCGCCCTGGGCCCGCGCCTCGGCCAAATATTGCACATGGCCAGCATGCAACAGGTCGAAGCAGCCGTTGGTGAACACCACGCGCCCGCCACCCACGCGGCGCAAGTCGAGTTGGGATAACAAATCTTCGAGCGCCACCTGCTTGGCGGGCCGTGTCGCATTCCCGGCCCGGGCCAAGTCCTGAAGGATCTCTTGCCGGCTGACCGGAGCGACACCAATTTTTTCCACTTCCAGCCCACCCGCCACATTTGCAAGGCGGATAGCCTGGCCGTAGTCCGCACCCGACGCCATGGCCAGACCCAACACGGCCAGCACCATGTCACCGGCACCGGTGATGTCATAAACCTGACGGGGCCGAACCGGGAAAACCAGGCCATCGCCATCACCTGTGTCGAGCGCCATACCTTCCTTGTCGAGGGTGACGATGCCCGCTTCCAGGCCAAGGGTGGTGCGCAGTTGCCTGGCGGCACGCAGCGCCTCGGGAATGGAATCGAGCACCCTTCCGGTGGCCAAGCCTGCTTCCAGGCGGTTGGGAGTCATGGTGGACATGCCCTGGTATTTGCCATAATCGCCGCCCCGGGTTGGGTCGACCAAGATGCGAATGCCACGCTTTTTGCATGCTTTGGTGAGTTTGTTTAACAAGCCTGGCGTGCAGACACCCTTGTCGTAATCGCTCACCAATACAATTTCGGCGGTTGCGAGCGCCGATTCGAGCGCCTCGGACAAACGGCCCTCCACCCCTGCATCAAGGGCCGCGCGTTTTTCATAATCAACCCGCAATACTTGCTGGGGGTGTTTCTGCTGGGCTCTGCCTATGTAGCGTTCTTTCACGGTTGTAGGGCGCGAGTCATCTGCCAACACGGTGGCGTGGTCGATGTTCATGCCCTCGAGTAGAGAGCGAACCCTGCGGGCGTCATCGTCCTCACCTACCACGCCGGCTAATTTCACCCGGGCTCCCAAATGGCTGAGCATCATTGAAACGCTGCTGGCCCCGCCCAACCGCTCTTCGCGGCGGTCGGCTCGTAACAGCATTACGGGCGCCTCTTGACTGATGCGTTCGGCATCGCCCCACACATAGCGGTCGAGCATCAGGTCGCCCAAGACCAAGATTTCCGGTTCGGCCAGCTTGCCTACCAATTCGGCCAGATCGGCACCCCAAGCGTTTGTATCCACGGTCATGCTGCCTGCCTTTGCGCCAGGGGCGCGTCTGTTCCATCGTTCCGCCTGGCACTGGCCAATCCCTCGGCCACAGCAGCGTGTAACAACGGCAATAAAATCTCATGATGGCCGGTCATTTCCAGCCCCACCGCAGCCGGTCTGGAAAGGACATTGGTGGCGGTGCGGTATTTCGATTCCTTGTCAAAATTGATTGCCACCAGCCCTGAAAGATCGTGGCCCATGTTTCGCGCCACCGAAACGGCTTTCAAGAAGACCTCGGGCATGATCACTGCGCTGCCAATGTTGAACCAGACGCCGTGCGCGAGCTTGCTCACCACCGTGCACAACCTTCTGAAATCGACCATGGAGGCCTCTCCAAGGTTGGACCCTGAAACCTGCGGGTGCATATGAACCACATCGGTGCCAATTGCCACATGGATGGTGCAGGCCGCTCCCGCGCGGTAGGCCGAAAGGACGAGGCTTGCCTCAGGGTTGGCCAGTTGGCCCGCCTTGTCGAGTTTTTCGAGATGTTCTCCCAAGGCTTGGCCAAATCCAGCTACTGAACCTCTGGAGGAAGCGAGGGCCATCGCATCGGCAGTCTCGCGGGCCATACCAAAGTTGCCGTTCAACAGCACTGCGCCCACATCCTCGCTGGTGCGTCCCCGGTAGGCTAGTTCAAAGTCGTGGATGGCAGCGGCGCCATTCATGGCCACGGCTGTCAGCACTCCCTGGTTGAGCCAACTGTTCAAATAGGGCGCGCAGCCCACCTTGATCACATGGCCGCCAATGGCGGCGACAACTTGGCGCCCCTCGAGCCGGGCGCGCACCAGTTCATCGCGCACCCGTCGCAGGCTGTTGGCAGCCAGTTGTTTGGGCAAGGCATCCAACCACTGCGAGACAGTGGCACCTGCGCCGATCGGTTTTCCCAAATCATCGGCAAATACTTTGCTGGGCCTGTCGGCCAGCGAGTAGGTGCGAAGAGTGCTCAGATCCATGGGTTCGGGATAATTCGAATTGCTCATGTTTGCTCCTCAATGAAGGGTCCGGCGTAGCCTTGGGGTTCGTCGAGAGCTCTCAGGTGAATGACCGAATCGTTGTCTATGCGCTCTGCCTCCAGCGCGTTAACAGCCTGCTTTTCAAGCAAGCCCTCAAGGGTTTCCAAACCCTCCAAAATTTCCAACTCCACATGGGGTGCATACAAGGGGCGCCCCCCTAAATCGGCCAGGCCCAACTTCACCAGATCCTTGCGGGTGCAGGCCATCAGGGTGCCCTCGGGCAGGCTGGAGGCCCAGTGCCGCAATTCGCGGACGCTATCGCGGTCGTAGGCGAAATGGTCAGGAAAAACCCGTTGGTCAATCACGCGGGCACCCATCTGCTCCAGCGTTTTGCGGAAAGCCTCGGGCCGGCCTATCCCCGAGAAAGCTGCCACCTGCTTGCCTTCCAGCAAGGCAATGGGTAACAGCTCTTCCTGCCCTTCGCAGGTCAGGCCCACAGCTGAATGCCGGGTGAGGATGATAGGCAACTTTGGGAAGCGTCTGGCCAACCAGCCTCTCAGTTCAACCAATTTGCTGGCGTCGGTTTGGTCGCAGCGGGTCAGAAGCACCGCATGGGCCCTGTTGAGCCCACTGACCGGTTCGCGCAGCAGGCCTCTGGGCAGCAGATGACCGTAGCCCCAGGGGCAAGTGGCATCGACCAACACCAAATCGAGATCGCGGGCAAGCCCGCGGTGCTGGAAGCCATCGTCGAGCAGCAACAATTGACTTTCCAGCTCGTCTATAGCCGTTTTACCGATCTCCGCCCGGTTCGGCCCCTGTAGATGGGGCACATCGGGCAGCAATTCCTCAAGCAGTAAAGCTTCATCGTTTTGGCGGTTGTCGTCAGCGCCGTAACCCCGGCTAAGAAGCGTCACCTGGATATCGCGATCTCTAAGCCAGCGAGCGATCCATGCGACTGCGGGGGTTTTGCCCGTGCCACCCACTGTGAGATTGCCCACGCTGATAACAGGACGCGACAACTTAATGGGTTGTTTGCGAAACAGGTCCCGCAGCCTCCAGCCCAGCCAATACAGTCCACTGGCCAACCACAGACCCAGACGCGACAGGGCTGCCAAGGGGCCACGCGCCTCGCCTGAGAGCAAACGCTCCCATGCGCGGGCTTTGGAGCCTTGGTTCCACATGGCCAAACTTGGTGCTTGAGCGATCAACAAGGGGATCCATCCCCAAGGCCACACGCACCGTGACGGAAAAACAGCGTCCATGCAGCCTTACCCCGGTGCTTCATCCTTGTACCCCGTCCATCAATTCCGAGTCAACCAAAGCGGTTTGCCCGTTTTTTCCAGTACTAGATTGATGGAATTGAAGCCCTTAGAATGAATCGCAGGGCCAAATGAAGCCCGCAATTTCAAAAAATGAGAAGCTTGAGAGTTTTTGAAAGGATGGGAAGCATGGCCCGATTAGCGCTTTTGGCATGTTTGGCTAGTTTGTTAGTCATGGTTCCGAGCACGGTTTTGGTTGCGCAGGAAACCAGCACCAAAACCATCCCCGAAGCCAAAAAAACTCAGGAGCTTCTTAAAGCCAAGGTCACAGTCGATTTTGAGGACACCATTCTGAAGGAAGCGATTCAGGAATTGAAGGATCAGGTCAAGGGTCTGCGAATCCTCATCGATACCAAGGGGGGTGTCAGTCAGAACGGCAAAATCACCTTCAAGGCCAAAGATGCCACCGTTGCGGAAGTGCTAGAAGGCATTTTCAGTAAAAACGGCTTGGGTTACGTGATCATCAATAACTCGAAAGATGCCTACCCGGGTTCGATACTAATCAAGCAGGGCAAAGACCGCGGTAAGCTGGTAAATTCCCGCTAAACCTTTTTTCCGGGGTATTCCTGTTGGCACGCGCACGCGGGAGTCGCCCCGATTTTTCCTTTTTGGATCCGCTGGTGGCACTTTCCAAAGACGGAAGGATTGCCATTGGCGGGCAGATCAATCCCGACACCTTGGCGATCGCCTACAGCCGGGGAATCTTCCCTTGGGAGGATTCTCCAGTTGGGCCCGTTTGGCATGCGCATGCGCCGCGTTGCGTGATGCGAATCAAGGCAGGTTGCGGTAATAGAAGTTTGCGACGGGCAGCCAAACTACCCTTCACCTTCACTACCGACCAAGCCTTTGTGGAAGTGATGCAAGGCTGCGCCGACCGTGAAGAAGGCTCTTGGATTACGGATGAAAAACTGGCCGGCTACACTGAACTCCACCGCCGCGGACTAGCCCACAGCGTGGAGGCATGGCTGGACAATAAATTGGTTGGCGGTCTCTACGGCGTTACTCTTGGCGGTTTGTTCGCAGGTGAGAGCATGTTTTCCAAAGTTAGCCAGGCCAGCAAGGCAAGCTTGGCATGGTTGCTTGGCCAACTGACAGGGTGGGGGTACAGCCTTTTTGATGCCCAGGTGGCCAACCACCACACCCTGGCGCTGGGCTTTGAGGAAATCGGCTGGGTGGAATTTCAAGGTGAACTGAAAAAGGCCCTCGCTGCACCGGCCATTTGGGGTGCCTGACTCATTCAATTTTTTTCCAACACCAAAGACCTTTTGGTGGTTATGCTAGCTTCAAACAAATGAGGTTAAGCATGCGAACAGTTTTTGGTTTGGTAGCGCTTTTCACTTTGGCATTCAATAGCCAGTTTGCCCTGTCACAAGATGCGAAAGCCCTACCCCGGGCCACGCCTGAATCGCAGGGGGTTTCTTCGGAGGCCATTGGGTCTTTCGTTGAGGCTCTTGACCAGAAGGTGAACACCATGCACAGCGTCATGGTGGTCCGCCACGGCAAGGTCATCGCCGAGGCCTGGTGGCAACCGCAAACGCCGGAAACACCCCATGTGCTCTGGTCGCTCAGCAAGAGCTTCTGCTCCACCGCGGTGGGTCTGGCCATCGCCGAGGGCAAGCTGAAGCTCGATGATGAGGTGCTGAAATTCTTCCCCGACGAGGCGCCCAAGGAGTCTTCCAAGAACCTGAAGGAAATGCGGGTGCGCGACCTGCTCTGCATGTCCACGGGCCACGAGACCGAGCCCAACTTCCGTGCCGAACCCAACGGCAATTGGGTGAAGATCTTCCTGGCCCACCCGGTGCCTCACAAGCCCGGCACCCACTTCAAGTACAACACCCCCGCCACCTACATGCAGTCGGCCATCGTGCAGAAGGTGACCGGCCAGACCGTGCTCGATTACCTGAAGCCCCGCCTGTTCGAGCCGCTAGGTATCGACAACCCGAGGTGGGATGCCAGCCCCCAGGGTGTGTCCATAGGCGGCTACGGCCTGTTCGCCCGCACGGAGGACCTCGCCAAGTTCGGCCAGCTCTACCTGCAAAAGGGCCAATGGAACGGCAAGCAACTCATCCCCGAGCGCTGGGTGCAGCAGGCCACCGCCCGCCAGACCTCCAACGGCAGCAATCCCAAAAGTGATTGGGACCAGGGCTACGGCTACCAGTTCTGGCGCTGCCGCAACGGCGCCTTCCGCGGCGATGGCAAGGACGGCCAATTCTGCATCGTCCTTCCCAAACAAGACACCGTCATCGCCATGACCGCCGACACGGGTGACATGCAGGGCGAGCTGAATGTGGTCTGGGACAAGCTGCTGAAGCAACTGGGCGACAAACCCCTGCCCGAAAACGCCGAGGGAACCAAGGCCCTGAAGGAGTTGGTGGGGAGTTTGAAGGTGAAGGAGAAGGCTGCGAAATAAGGTGGCTGTATTCTAAGGCTTCAAAGGGAGCCTGCCCTGGGATAGACCATGTACCCCAACTCCTTGCGGACGGACGAATCGATCATCCCGAAGGAATCCTCTCACGGGGAAATAAACCCGTTTGTGCCAATCAGGCTAAACAAGACCCGACTTGGATTAACAATCCTTGAGCTGATTATCATTTTAACTATTTCAACTTCCCTTTTAGCATTATTAATAACTGCCATTCAAATTAGCGGTGATTCCAGTAAATTTCTAGAAGGCCAAAACCGACTCCGGCAAATTGGCATTTCAATTCAACACTATTGCGCCTCCAATTGTGGAAAAATTCCAAAAAGCAATGTTCCTTGGGAAATAAAACCCATTTTGGCCTCAGCCTTCAATGATGAACAAATTCGTTGGGAAAACCTTTTCAGGAAAACCTTTTCAGGAAAACAACTCACGCACTACTTTTGCCTTACGCAGAGTATGAAGGTATTTATAAATCTATCTTCAGCGAATTAATACCTCCTGAAAATTCGGCAAATTTTCAACAATCAATCAAATTATTTGAAAACCCACTTGATCCCTCACAAGCTAGCGCGCAAACAGCTTTACCGTGTAGCTATGTCGCTAATGCCTTCTTTTTCTCTGACAAGAATTTATTGGCCGAATGTCAGGACGGCCTTTCAAATACTGTAACCGTTCACCGCCTAAGCGAGTG
>CAIWHS010000078.1 GCA_903912515.1 uncultured Planctomycetaceae bacterium | reverse complement strand
GTCAAAATTCGAATAGCTAGTGGCGAGAAAGCTTCTTCGGGCTCCGGTCGTTCGAACAGGCGAAAGAAAAAAGCAAAGGGATCGGGTATTACTTACAGCACGGCCAATGAATCCAATTTGAGCGGCTACAGATTATGGATAGTGGGTTTCCTGATTTTAGGGGGTTGCGTCCTAATGGCCTACTTGGTGTTAAGCCGTCTGGGTGGCCCGCCCCCCCTCCCCCCAAGTGATTGATAAAAAAATCCCTAAGTTAATTGTTCATTTCCGTGCCGGCCAACGGTTTGGAAAGTAAGGAACAATTTAATTGCCTGTGAATGCAAGGAACCCCAATGAGCAATCCCATCCTGCGCGTAGGCCATAGCCCAGACCCAGACGATGCTTTCATGTTTCATGCGCTCACGCACGACAAAATTGACACAGGTGGGCTTAAGTTCGTCCACCAGCTTGAAGACATCGAGACCCTGAATCAAAGGGCAAGAAAGGGCGAACTTGAGATCTCGGCCATCTCACTTCATGCTTACCCCCATGTCGCTGATAAATACGCCCTTCTCTCTTCTGGCTGCAGCATGGGTGACAAATACGGGCCTATGGTTGTGGCGCGTGAACCTCTTACTGTGGACCAATTGAAAACGAAGCGGATTGCTATCCCGGGCACCCTGACGACTGCCTTTTTGACGCTAAAACTCTTGCTCGGAGACCGCTTTGAATTTGGCGTCGTGCCCTTTGACCAAATTCTAGACAAGGTTGAAAAAGGCGAATACGACGCAGGCCTGATAATCCACGAGGGCCAACTAACCTATGCCAGCCAAGGCTTGAAACTGGTGGTCGACCTGGGAGTATGGTGGCAAGACCGCACGGGCTTGCCCTTGCCACTTGGTGGCAATGTGGTGAGGCGCGATCTGGGTGACGAACTACTGATCAAGATCAGCAAACTCTTGCGGCAAAGCATTCGTCACGGCTTGCAGCATCGCCGCGAGGCGATGGAATATGCCCTCAAATATGGCCGGGACCTAAACATGGATCTGGCCGACCGATTTGTGGGCATGTATGTGAACGATTGGACCATTGACTACGGCGAGCGTGGCCGCGCAGCAGTACGGCTCCTGCTGGGGGAAGGCGCTGAAAAAGGCTATTTGCCAGCCTTGCCCTCGGTTGATTTTGTCGATGACGGCGAATGATGCTGGGCTAGTTGGCCGATTTGGCACAACGAAACCCGACATGGCAAGCCGCCGATATTGGCTCTCCCTTGCCGCGACTGCCAACTTTGTAACGAATGCAATAAAGGTCGCTGCACAGGAATGACCCACCGCGCTGTACCCTTTTTGGCACCCCTGGTTCGGTGGGATCGTGGCTATCAGCCTCGGTTGGATTGAAATCAGGCTTTGCCCGCATGCGCCAGTAGGTATCGGGCGCATACCAATCGGAGCACCACTCCCAAACATTGCCTGACATTTGGTGCAGGCCCCAAGGGCTTGCAGGGTAAGCCTGAACAGGCGCAGTCGCCACAAAGCCGTCCTCTTTGGTATTTTCTCCAGGAAACTGTCCCTGCCAGATGTTATTCACCCATTTCCCGTCGGGCTTTAATTCATTGCCCCACGGGTATGTTTGGCCAATAAAAGGCCCACGGGCAGCACGCTCCCACTCCACCTCAGTGGGCAGCCTTTTGCCTGCCCACCTGCAATAGGCTTGGGCATCATTCCAACTGATGTGGACCACCGGGTGGTCATCCAGACCCTTAATGGAACTTTGCGGCCCGTTAGGCATACGCCACTGGGCCCCCTCGACAAATTGCCACCACTGCCAGTGGTCATCGAGCTTGACTTTGCCATCAGGGCCCGCGGGAGGCGGCACAAAAACAAACGAACCGGGGGGCAGGCCTTTTTTATCCGGGGAGGGGGCTGGAGTAGCCTTTTCAGCATCGGTCACATACCCGGTAG
>CAIWHS010000077.1 GCA_903912515.1 uncultured Planctomycetaceae bacterium | reverse complement strand
TTAATCTTTCTCGAAAAATGAACCATTTCTTCGATATAAAAATTCCAAGGTTGCTTGTATTTTCAGACAAGGAGCGCCTCGCGCTCAATGAAGGGACGGAGTTTCTTCCTCGGTGCGGAGCTTGTGACAAGTTCCTTAGGTTTCCCCAAAAGATCCTCTAGGTAAATCTGCAAACCAAAAAACTGCCGGGCCTCCGGGGGATGGTCAAAGGCAACCAAGATATCCACATCGCTATCCGGCAGGTTTTCTCCACTGTTGCAGGAGCCAAACTACGCCAAGTCCCTGACCTGGAATTGCCGCTGCAATTCAAGCTTTCGCTCAGCCAACAACTTCAGGATTTTTCCCGGTCCACCCTGATTTCGCCCGATTGGGTTGCTGTTGGTAACAGTTTCACCTTGATCCTACCGGCATCCCCTCAGCTTTCACACACCCGCCCGGGGTGACTGTACACATTCATGCCACCGTTTCTGGCAAAACCAATCAGCGTGATGCCGTGCTCTTCTGCCAGCTTTATTGCCAAGCTGGTGGGGGCACCCACGGCGGCAATGATCGGGATTGCCGCCATGGCTGCCTTTTGGATGATCTCGTAGCCCACCCGGCCAGAAATAGCCAAAAGATGGCCACTTAGTGGCAATATACCAGCAAGAAGGCTCGCGCCTATGACCTTGTCGAGCGCGTTGTGGCGGCCAACATCTTCACGCAAGGCCACCAAGACACCGGTGGCAGAATAAAGCCCCGAGGCATGAACGCCACCGGTTTGGCTGAACAGGGTTTGGTGGTTTCGGGCATCAGCAAGTATTTCGAAGATGAGAGCTGGTGCAACCTTGCCCCCGCCCAAATGGGTTCCACCACCCACAGCCAATGACTGGATAGACCGCTTGCCACAGGCCCCGCAACTGGAGGTGCTGTAAAAGAAACGGTCAATGCCTCGTCCCCGGGAGGGGGTATCGAGGCGCAAATCGACCACTGTGCCCTCCATGGCATCTGGAGGAAGATCGGCAACCTGCTCGATGTCGAGAACTTGGCCTGGTTGGTTGATGACCCCTTCGCAAAAAAGGAAGCCAAGTATGAGTTCCCGGTCTTGGGCAAACCCACCCGGGGTGCGCATCAATACCGCAGCAGGCCGACCATGCAGGCGAATTTCCAGCGGGGCCTCAACGGCAACCAAGTCGGTGCAAGAGGTGTGTGAAGCGCCCATTTGGGCCAAACGAACCACCGACATGCGGGCCAAGTCGGGTCCAGGTTGCGGGTTTTCCGCAAATCCAACCATGTGTAACCCCTTCCATTCGAAATCGACCTTGTGGCCTATCTTACAATCTGGCATGGACTTGTGGCGTATTGTCCTGGTTCTTTGGGCCGCACAAATGCTGTTTGGAAAGCCGGGTTTTGCCGATTATAATTGAAGAGAATGCCAGAAGTTACCTGAAACAGCGTTTTTGTTGGCCCCCCCTAAGGTGAAACATGATCAATAAGAAATCCCGTCCGGGTCGGCCACGGTTGACACACCCACTGATTCGCGAGGAATCCGGATTCCGCGAGGCCACCTGGGAAGAGGCGCTGGGGCGTATATCCACCGCCCTGAAGGCCAACCGGGCGCAGCATGGCGACAAGGCTTTTGGCATCTTCAGTTGCTCTAAAAGCACTAACGAGATGAATTTTATAGCTCAAAAATTCTGCCGGCAGGTGATGGGCAGCAACAACATCGACAGTTGTAACCGGACCTGACACGCGCCAAGCGTCGTCGGTCTGGCGACAGTTTTTGGCATGGGTGGCGGCACCAACAGTTACACCGAGATTGAAGAGACGGATGTCATTCTTTTGTGGGGCTCCAACGCCCGCGAGACGCACCCCATTTTCTTCCATCACCTGCTGAAGGGTGTGCACAACGGGGCCAAGCTGTTCTCGGTCGATCCGCGTCGAACCAGTTCGGCTCGTTGGGCCGACACTTGGGTGGGCCTGGATGTCGGCACCGACATCGTGGTGGCCAATGCCATGGGCCGCGAAATCATCGCGCAGGGTTGGCAGAACGAAAAATTCATCCGCCACGCGACCACCGCCTTCGACGCTTACAAACAATCGGTTGAACCTTTCACGCTGGCCGAGGCCGAGAGGCTGAGCGGGGTTCCTGGCGCAATCATCCACGACATGGCAAAGTCATTCGCCACCGCCAAGCGGGCGATGATCTGCTGGACACTTGGTATTACCGAGCACCATAACGGCGTCGACAATGTGTCGTCGTTGATCAACCTTGCCCTGCTCACCGGGCATGTCGGCCGTTACGCCAGCGGTTTGAATCCGTTGCGAGGGCAGAACAATGTGCAGGGCGGCGGAGACATGGGCGCCCTGCCCGACCGCTTCCCCGGCTTTCAGCATGTGGAGGTGGAGGCGAACCGGCTGAAGTTTGAAAAGGCCTGGAACACCAAGCTGCCGCCCAAGCGCGGTTTGAACCTGACCGGCATGCTGGAGGCGATGGGCCGGAAAGAACTGACAGCCCTGCTGATTTTGGGTGAAAATCCGCTGCAATCGGAAGCCGACCGCAGCCATGCGGAAAAGGTATTGCGAAGCCTGAATTTTTTGGCAGTTCAGGATCTCACTCTCACCCCCACCGCAGAGCTAGCCCATGTGGTACTGCCCGCCGCAGCGGGTTGGTGCGAGAGCGATGGCACCGTGACCAACAGCGAGCGACGGGTTCAGCTTGTGCGCAGGGC
>CAIWHS010000076.1 GCA_903912515.1 uncultured Planctomycetaceae bacterium | reverse complement strand
TGTGACAGGGGGTGCGACGGTGGCCAGAGTGTTTCATTCGGGGGACCGAGGCAAAACCTGGGAAGTTGCTGAAGCACCTGTTGAGGCTGGTAATGAATCTTCGGGGATATTTTCAATAGGTTGGCGAAACCAGCAGGTTGGGCTGGTGGTGGGGGGCGATTATCGCAAACCGGAAAGTTCTGGGGCCACAGCGGCCATCACGCGAGATGGGGGTAAAAGCTGGAAAGGTTTGTCTGACCGATTGCCATTTTGCTCGGCAGTGGCGTGGGCTGGAGAACGGTGGGTCGCTGTTGGCACTGCGGGGTCGTTTGAGTCGTTCGATGATGGGGATACTTGGAAACGGTTGGACCGTGGGAATTACAACGCAGTTCACTTCACACCTGATGGTGCAGGGTGGGCGGCAGGACCCAAGGGCATGTTAGTGAGGTTTTTGACAAACCCTTCAGACAAATAGGAAGTTTTTTCAGGATTGGCGCCGTTTTTTAGAGCCAAGCGGGGAACGCTATGCCTTGGATAAAATATTTTGTGCCATGTGCCTTGGTGGCACTTTTGGTGGTGTGGATTGTCATTCTTAAGCAAGAAGACCGTAAGTTGGATAATGGCACGACAGAAAAGATTAGCCAGGTGCCCTTGAAGGTTGCCAGCCCGGCATTTGTAAACGGGGGAATGTACCCGGTTGAATTCACCGGGGATGGGCGAGGGGTTTCACCGCCTGTGGAGTGGAGCGGTGCGCCGGAAGGGACTAAATATTATGCTTTGAGCTTATGGCATGTGCCAGGGCTGGGCGATGTGAAATCCTATTGGTTGGTTTATGACATTCCCGGGGAAGTGAAGGGCTTGGCGCAGGATAGTTCAGGGGTTGGAAAAGTGGGTTTCAACGATAAGGGAATGCAGGGCTACGACCCCATGAAATCGAAGGGGCCGGGAGTCAAGGAATACCAGATCACAGTTTACGCCCTATCGGCCAAGCCAGACTTTGGCAGCGGGAAAGTGACCCGCGTGGAACTGCGCAGAGCCATTCAAGATATCACCCTGGCGGAGGGAACGCTGAGTTACCAATACGAGCGCAAGAGGAGTGGGAAATAAGAGGAATAGCTATTCATTGGTTTGGCTGGGGTGGCACGAAACGATCTTGGTTTGGATTGAACCTGGTTATGATTGGTGGCATGCCCAATTGGGGAGAGGCGCTTCAAACGAGACTTCGCGTTTGTGGATGGGGTGTTTGAACGCGAGTTTCCAGGCGAGAAGATGCAGGGGGCTGTCGGTGGTGGTGACGGTTTGGGTTTCGCCCATGCGTTGACCGGGGAGGTAAAGGGTGTCGCCCAGGATGGGCCAGCCGAGGTGCCAGAGATGGACGCGGATTTGGTTGGTGCGGCCGGTGTGAGGGGTGACCTGCAGGAGTGCTGTGCCATCGGTATGGCGATGCAACACCAAAAAAACGGTACTCGCAGCAAGGCCGTTTTCGTGGTCCACCACCCTGGAGCCACATTCGCCGGCGCTGGTTGAGATGGGGGCGTCGCAGGCGAAGCTGTCTTCTTTTGGGTGTCCAATCACGCGTGCCAGGTAGGTCTTTCGCACTTCGCCTCGCTCGAAGGCCGGCTGGAGAATTTTGGCATAGGCGCCTTTGCGGGTGAAGACGGCAAGGCCTGAAGTGTTCGCATCGAGCCGGTGAGCAGGGCGTGGTTTTTCGGGATGGTAGACATCTTGCAGGATGGAGGCGAGCGTGTTGCGGTTGAAACGGCCACTCGGGTGCATGGGGAGTGGAGCGGGTTTGTTGACGACAATGAGGGCCTGATCTTCGCACAAGATGTCGATGGAGAGGTTGACATCGGGTTCGATTTGCTGTCTTTCACGCGTGAAATAACGTTCGCCAGGCTTGACCCGATGATCTGGAGAAACAGGCTGGAATTGGTCATTGACTAGCATGCCGGTTTCCAGGCGTGCCAACCATTCGGCCCGGGGGATGTGGTCGAAAACCTGACAGAGGAAATCAACGATTTGGAAGTTATCGAAACGGGCTGGGATTTTCAGGGGGCGGTAATTGTCTTGGGGGATTTTGCCTGGTTGTTCGCGGGTGATGAGGCTTAATTTTTGCTGATGTTTAATTAGCGTTTGTTGTTGGCGGTTTTCTGGTGACAGGTAGCAGCTTGGGCAGGAGACCCCTTCAACGGTTCGGGGGTCTTCCAGTTCTTGTGGGGTGAGAACCTTTTGGCAGGCATAGCAAATGGCCTGGCCTGACTCTTCGAGGTCGCCTGCCAGGCCCACGCGTTTGTCGAAAACAAAACATTCACCTTTGTAATGATTTTGACCGCATTCCTCAAAGTATTTTAGGATGCCGCCATCTAGCTGATAAATATTCTCGAATCCTTGGTTGATCAGGTAAGGCGCGGCTTTCTCGCAGCGAATGCCACCTGTGCAGAAGGTGACAACAGGCTGCCCCTTGGGCAATAGGGCTAATTTAGCGGTGGCGGCGGGGAATTCGCGGAAGGTTCGCACGCCTATAGGAATAGCTCCATCGAAGGTGCCCAGGTTCACCTCATAGTCGTTACGGGTGTCGAGGAGGGTGACGGGTTTGCCCTCGTCGAGCCAGCGTTTGAGCTCTTTGGGACTGATGCGGGGTGCCGGACGGTTGACCGGGTCAATTCCCTCAACCCCGAAGGAAATAATTTCTTTTTTTATTTTGACCAGCATGCGCGAGAAAGGTTGCTCCTCGCTGAGGCTGATTTTGGGTGTGAGAGATTCAAGTCCGGGAACGGCCCGTAAATTGTTGAGGAGGAGGTCGATTTTTTCGGCCGGCCCGGCAACAAACATGTTGATGCCTTCGGTGCTGAGGAGAATGGTCCCCTTCAGGTGCCAGTCCTTGCAGGTTTGGCGGAGTTGGTCGCGGAGTGGCTTCAGGTTCTCCAAAGGCGCGAACAGGTAGGTGGAAATGTTGGTGACAGGTTGCACGCAAGAGACTCCAATCGGACTATATGGTCTAATTTTAGGGGGTCCGGGCTTTTTTTGCAGGGCACTTGGTGGTCTTTTTGGGCTAGCGCCAAGGGGGAACTTGGCACTGGAAATGCCCTGATCTGGCGGATTGTTTGGCCCACCACCCGGATTGGGCAGGAGAACAGGCTTTGTTTTTGGCGGGTCAGCGGGGAATTCAAACCGCAGCCAGCCCATGGGGCGAAGGGGAATGATGGCCCCGCCCGAAGTGTCTATCAAACTAAGGGTGGGTGGCCTTGAACTGGGGGAAGAGATTGACCGGGGGGATGGGGTTAGTCTACCGCGCGTACGATCCGCCCCTGAGGCGTGAGGTCGCCTTGAAACGGGTGATCAGCGGTGTGTTCACTTCCTCCACGGAGCGGACCAGGTTTCGGTTTGAAGGGGAAGCGGCGGCTGGTTTGAGCCATCCAGCAGTGGTGCCCATCCATGCTTTTGGGGATGAGGGTGGGCAGCCTTACCTTGTGATGGCCCTGATGGAAGGTGGATCGTTGGCCCAGCGATTGCGGAACCGGAAGCCTGGGGAGGGGGTGCCGGCCCTGGAAGCAGCGGAGTTGATCCGGGATGTGGCGCTGGGTGCCCATCATGCCCACCAGCGCGGCTTACTGGATCGAGACTTGAAGCCTGGCAATATCCTTTTTGATGGCCAAGGCAGGCCGCATATCGCCGACTTCGGACTTGCCCTGCCCTTGGAGGCGACATTCAGCCTGAGCCGTTCGATGGCAGGGACCGCGGGTTATATGGCTCCCGAGCAGGTTGGGGGTGAGCAGAACTTGACCATCGCGGTGGATGTCCACGCCCTTGGGGCGATTTTATATGAGTTGCTTGCTGGGGAGCCGACTTTTGGCAGGGAGGAATGGCTTTTGACCTTGCAGCGGGTGCGGGACGAAACGCCACCGCAATTGCTGGGAGTACGAAACGGTGTTGCGGTGGACCTTGAGACCATTTGCCTGAGGTGTTTGGAAAAGGACCCGCAAGACCGTTCCCCTCGGCCCAGGCGCTTGCGGATGACCTGACCCACTTTTTGCATGGTGAACCTTTGGACTCGCGAAGGCCCGGCTTGCTTGTAGGCGTATTTCGAGTGATATCACGGCGAAGGTTGACCTTGTCGATGGGCTCATGGCCGGGTTGTTTTCTGGCGGCTTTGTTGTGGTTGGTGGCCCACGGTTTGATTGCCTGGTTGGTGGTGAAGGGGGCGCCTGGTGGTTGGGCCTATGCGGTCCTTGGGTGCAGCCTTGTTGGCTGGGTAGGCCTTTATCTGTGGTTTTTGGTGGGGAGGATCCGGTTTTTGAGTTCGGTGGAAAGGCTGAGTGCCGGCCAGCAACTTGGGACCATGCTGGGGTGTGCCGCTTTGGTTCCCGGACAAATTTGGATATTTGGGCTAGATGTAATTTTAATATACCCGCTCATGACGGTAGTGCATGGGCTTGGGCTTTTTGCCCACGGCGCGACTTATTGGGGGCGGTTTTATTTGGCAGGAGCGGTACTGCTGATGATTGGGTGCGGGTTGCCTTTGGTGAGCCCATTTCTTTGGCCGGTGGTGCATGGGGTCGCTTTGGCCGGAGTGCTGGTCTGGATAGGGGTGTGGTTGCACAGGTTTGACCGGGAGGGCAATTCACCCGGTGTCTTATCGCGGGTAGTCAAAGAATGATTGGGTAGTTTTCACGAATTATTTGTTCGTTATTTTTCAAAACGATCGTAATTAGGGAAAAATGCTGGTCCTTCGGGACCAGCAGGGGTTTTTTTTGCCCATTCATGGAATGGGGAGGGGGATGCTATGTGTTATTCGGCGGAGGCGAGCTTTGGTTCGGGCGCATTATTGTTGACCACAGGAGTGGGCTGCGTGAGTATGGCCAGGCGGAGAGCGCCATGGATATGGCCATTCGCGGTGATCCCCATTTTTTTTAGCATGCAGCAGATCACGGAAGGTTTTGTCTGGATGGGGATTCATGCAGAAAATCAGGCGCTAGTTGAAATTGCGTCGAGAGTGTACCTGTTTTTTGCCATTGGTTTTTGGCCGGCGTGTTTTTCCTTCGCAGCTTGGAAGGTTGAAACCAATCCGAAGTTGCGCAGCTTTTTGGGTTATTGGCTCGTGCTGAGCATGGGGTGGTTTGTCATCTATGGGCTGGCCATCCGTGGAGATGAGGGTGTGCCGATCGCATGCGAGTCGGGACATACGGTTCATTATGGGTATTCGGATTCGGGTTTTTTGTTGAAAACAGTGGAAGGAAAATGGTTGTCGAGGCTGTTTTACCTGCTGACAGCGTCTGTACCATGCTTGGTGATGACCCATAGAAGGCTGATGCTGGTGCCTGCATTGACGGCTTCGGTAACCGCATTCGCGGCTGCACTGTACTTTGACCACGCTTTCACCTCGGTCTGGTGCATGTGGTCGGCATTGCTTTCGGTAATGGTTGCCAGATCGATATGGCTGGCACCTGCCAAGGCTGGGCATTGCGAGACTTTGGAGATTTCAAGTGAAGGTGGTTTACCCATCCTGGCCCGGTGAGTGTTGGTAATCGGTGAGGAATTTGGGAGGGAATGAGGCTCGCAGGGCGTTGAGGACAGCTAGGACATCGATGACTTCTTGGGTGACCGCGCCGGCGACCGGGGCAAGAAGGCCCATGGCGGCAAGTGCCATTCCCATCACGCTGAGTGCCATACCGCCCACCGCGCTTTGCAGTGCCACCGAGCGCATGCGCATGCCTATGTGGAGCAGTTCGTCCACCCGGGCTAGTGAACTATCGAGAATGACAACACTGGCCGCCTCGCCGGTTACCTCGCTGCCTTGGCCGAAGCCGATGCCCACGGTTGCGGCGGTGAGTGCCGGGGCATCGTTGATTCCATCGCCCATGTAAAGCGTGTTGGCTTTGGAGGTTTCAGCGCGGACGAGTGCCAGCTTTTGTTCAGGGCTTTGGTTAGCGTACACTTCGGTGATGCCAACTTTTTCAGCGAGGTAGCGAATTTCACTTTCGCGGTCACCCGAGACTATAAGCGCGCGTGAGATGTTGTGGCTTGGTTTGAGATGATGGATGAAAGATTTGCCTTCGGCCCTTGGCTCATCGCGGAAGCGGATGGTGCCCATGTATTTTTGATTCACCAGAACCACACATTCCAGTCCACCTGCGGGGGGCGGCAACATGGGCAATGCCTGTGGCAACCACTTGGCCAGCTTTTTGCGACTAGTCACTTGGAAGGCGCGCCCATGGATGATGCTACTGAGGCCTTCGCCTGGTTTCTCGCTAACTTCCACCGCTTCTAGCAAAGGGATTTTGGCTTCTTTGGCGGCTTCCACCATGGCTGAGGCGAGGGGGTGGCGAGAATACCGTTCCAGGCTGGCCACCCCGGCCAAAATCTCCTCAATAGCATGACCATCTGCTGGAAGAATCTCTGTTACTTTGGGTTCGCCATAGGT
>CAIWHS010000075.1 GCA_903912515.1 uncultured Planctomycetaceae bacterium | reverse complement strand
GGTGGGTGATGATTTCAGTTTTAGCCCTGATGGATCGCATGTGGTCTTCACGGCGGTTCCGAAGGAGGACGAGGCTTGGAACACCCGACACGAGCTGTGTCGGGTTCCGGTCACCGGAGGCTCAACCGACTGGCAGGGTCTGAAAACAGCGTCAACCGGTGCGGAGAACGCTCCACTGTTCAGCCCGGATGGCAAGCTGTTGGCCTACCGGGCACAGCGCCGACCGGGCTACGAGGCTGACAAGTGGGAGCTGTGGGTTGCCCCCGCGAATGCTGATGGCACCTTGGCGGGCCAGCCCAAATGCCTGACTTTGGGCTTGGACCGTTCAGTCGATTCGATGGTCTGGAAAAACGACACAACGCTGCTGTTTTTGGCCGAGGAGGACGCCTCGGCTGCCCTTTTTGAAATCTCGGCCGGTAACGAGCCCAAAAAGCTTTTGTCGGGCATGGGGCAGATGAACACCCTCAGTATCGACCGGGCGGGTAAAACACTGGCAGTGATGCATGCTCGCATGAACATGCCGCCGGCCCCCGCCCTGATTGACCTGAGTGCGACACCGTTGCAGCCCAAGCGTTTGGCCACCGGCAATGAGGAATTGTTAGGCAAACTGGATCTTCCCGCACCGGAAAGCCTAAGGGTGCCGGTGGAGGGTGCGATGATGCAAATGTGGCTGCTCAAGCCGCCGGGCTTTGACCCGGCTAAAAAGTGGCCCATGGTTTATCTGGTGCATGGTGGCCCGCAGGGGGCATGGGAAGATGGTTGGAGCTGGCGCTGGAACCCCAGCATTTGGGCAGCTCGCGGCTATGTGGTGGCTTGCCCTAACCCGCGTGGCAGCACAGGTTTTGGCCAGAAATTTGTCGACGAGATTTCGGGTGATTGGGGCGGCAAGTGTTATGCGGACCTGATGAGCGGCTTGGCGGTGGTGGAAAAGTTGCCTGGTGTGGACACCAGCCGCATGGCCTCGGCTGGAGCCAGTTTTGGCGGCTACATGATGAACTGGTTTCAGGGAAGCACCAAGAAATTCAAGACCCTCATCACGCACTGCGGGGTTTATAACTTTGACTCGATGTACGCGACCACAGAGGAGTTGTGGTTTGATGAGTGGGAGCATGGCGGTCCACCCTGGGGCAAGAACCGCGCCAGCTACGAGAAGCACTCACCCCATAGATTGGCGGCTAATTTCTCCACTCCCATGCTGATCATCCACAATGATTTAGACTTCCGGGTGCCAGTCAGTGAAGGGCACCAGCTTTTCACCACGCTGCAGCGGCTAAAAGTGCCCAGCAAGTTCATCAACTTTCCAGATGAGGGTCACTGGGTGGTGAAGCCAAAGAACAGCGAATATTGGCATAACGAGGTGTTTGGCTGGCTGGAAAAGTACACTCCTGCCGGCCCCCGCTAATTGTCGGCTATGATGTTTGCAGGTGCCGGGTAAAGGTGGCCCCCAGTGGGACCACTTCAAAACCGGTTTTTTTGGAGGGATGGTACCATGCTTCGCGCGCTAAAAGCCGCGGTGCCCGGCCCGCTTCTCGTCATGCTTGCCGCAGCCTTGGGCTTCGGTCTGATGGCAGGGTGTGGCGAGGGTTCGGCCGAGGGTCCGCCCGCTGATTTCAACGGATATGTGGTCCGTGTCAGTGGCATGACCTGAATGAGTTGTCCAACCAAGGTGCAGTCTGCACTGAAAAAGTTGGATTGGATCGATGTGGCAACTATGGGGGCCAGCCGGGTGACAACCCAGGTATGGTTCAAAACCAAGTCGGGCCAGAAATACGATGAAGAGGCCCTGAAGGGTGCGATTACCAAAGCCGGTTCGAACTATGCTTTTGCCGGTTTGGTGAAGGGCCCTGCTGTTGCTGTTGATAAACCTGCTGACAAGCCTTCAGATCCTGCCAAGGAGCAAAAACCCGTTTCGGGAAGCTGAGTGCTGTTTTTCAGCAAAAAACCACAACGGTTCACCTCGCAGGTCAAAACTGCGAGGTGTTTTTTTGGGCAGGGATATGCCCAACCGACCAGCATTAAAATGGATAAGATGCGGGCCTTTTGCTGTCCGATATGATTCTGCCTAAGTTGCCATGCCAAGAAATGAGAATTTGCTGTCCCTGAGGTTTGACAGCTTCTGCGGAATGAGGACGACGACGATAAGACTTTTGTGGCGCAGGATGTGCCTTGTCCTGAAAATGACTCTCCCCATTGGACGGACAAACAACCCGGGAATGATCTACCACTCGGCATGGATGCTGGGAGACACTTATGAATCTGACCGCACTTTGGTTGAACGGTTTGCTGGCCATGGGCCAGTCTGGAACCCCCGAAATGTTGCCTGCTGTGAAGCCCATGGCTATCCCATCAGCCCCCAAGGCTGGTGTGGTAACACGGGTTGAGGCGCAAGATCCGCCCTTGGGCGGACCGCTTGGGCCGGGCAGTACCGATCGGCTTCCTCCTGTGACAGATGGCTTGGCCGAGAAGGAATTCGAGAACGAAGAGTCAGAGGAAGAGGTTCTGTTGTTGCGCAGGATGCTGAACCGCACTGCCTTGGGCCAAGCGCTCAATGATAACGGTGTGGTCTTTAGGGGTTTCACCAACGGTAACTTTACCGCCAGCACAGCGCCTAAAAATAACCTGCCCATGGCAATGAACTACTTGGGCAACCAGTTCTTGCTGGAGCAGAACACCCTGATCGCAGAGAAGGCTGTGGATATTGAAAGCGACCAGTTCAACTGGGGTTTTCGTACTTACGCCATCCTGCCAGGTTCTGATTACCGTTTCACGGTGATGAACAACCTGATGGACAGCCAAACCCGCATGAATGACGGGTTACCCAACACCTATGGTGTTGATGTGCCTGAGTTCTTTGTGCAAGGTTACATGCCCGAGTTCAAAACCGATGTGAAGCTTGGCCGTTTCTTCACCATCATTTGCAACGAGTCGATTGACCCGACAGCCAACAGGCTGGTGTCAAGAGCGCTCACCTTCATGAACAACCCCTTCACCCATGTGGGCGCCTTGGCGACCACACATTTGAATGATAACTGGACGGCGTTCAACGGCATCACCGCCGGCAACGACGTGTTCTTCGGCCCTGCCAGCGCACCAATGTACTTGGGTGGCCTGCGCTGGGACAGTGACAGCAAAGACACAGCCTTTGCTTTCAACACCACGCTTGGTAGCGCCCAGTTCAACCAGAACCTGGCCACTGCCAACCTGTACGATGTGTTCGAGTTGTATGTGAGCCACAACATCACCGAGAAATTGAACTACACCGGTGACTTCATGTACAGCCTGCAGAACAACATTGCGGGAACCTATATTGACCGCAACGGTATCGACCCGCGCGATTACACTGGCAACGCGACCTGGTATGGTTTCATCAACTACCTGACCTACACCTTTGACGACAAGCTGGCTGGCACAGCTCGCTTCGAAGTGTTCGATGACAACAAGGGTGTGCGCACCGGATACCAAGGTGTCTACACCACCTACACCGCTGGTGCTGTCTACAAGTTTACCGAGGGTCTGTGGTTGCGCCCAGAACTTCGCTACGACTACAACGGAACCTCGCAAGCCTACCAGGGCAACAACGGCCTGTTCACCGCCACCGCCGACTTCATCCTGAGGTGGTGATCCTGATTGGTTGCTGATTTCACCGAGACCCCGGGGGAGAGTTTTCCCCCGGGGTTTTTTTCAGTTGGGGCTTTCCCTTGCCATGACACAAACCGCTCTCGCCTGCCTGCTGCTTTGCCTTTCCTGTCAAGGTGGGGATTTGGCAGTTCCCGAGGTTGAAACCGGGTTGGACACTACGGAGGGTTTGGGACTTCTTGGCCGAATTCTGGCGCCTACGCCCTTGGGCGGGAATCTTGATCGCCACGGGATTTCAGTGCGCGGATTCACCAACGGCAACTTCACCGCTGCCAGCCACACGGGTGAAAACCTGCCCATGGGCATGAATTACCTGGGTAATCAGTTCCTTCTGGAGCAAAATACCCTCATTGTTGAGAAGCCGATTGATACGGAGTCTTCCGAGCGCCACTGGGGCTTCAGGACCTACTCCATACTTCCAGGATCTGATTACGCCTTCACAGTTTCCAACAACCTGATGGATAGCCAGCTATACGCTAACAATGGTCTACCCAACACTTATGGTGTCGATGTTCCCGAATTCTGGGCGCAAGTTTGGCTGCCGGAATTCAGGACTGATGTCAAAGTGGGCCGGTTTTTCACCATCTTTTGCAACGAGTCGATAGACCCATGCGCCAACCGGGTTGTTTCCCGGGCACTCACCTTCCTGAACAACCCATTCACCAACACCGGGATTGTCGCCACCACGCGTGCGGGGGAAAACTGGACCCTCACTAATGGCATCACCTGTGGCAACGATGTCTTTTTTGGCCCCGCGTCTGGCCCGATGTATCTGGGCGGCGCGCGCTACGACAGCACCGACAAGCACACCAGCTTGGCATTTAACACAACGCTGGGAGACAACACCTTTGTTCCGGTTCGCGGTCCGGGCCGGGTATACGATGTTTTTGAATGGCTATTCAGCCGCGACCTGGTGGGTGTTTCAGACCGCCTGAATTACACACTCGACATCATGTACAGCATCCTGAATGACATCGATGGCGCCTACTACAAGCGGGACGGCTATTTTCCTCGCATGTACCGCGGCAACGCCTCATGGTACGGATTTTTGAATTACTTCACTTACAATTTCACCGATGATTTATCAGGCACCTTCCGGTTTGAGGTGTTCGATGACCCATTCGGCGTGCGCACGGGTTTTGAGGGGGTGTACACCACCTACACCCTGGGCGCGGTTTGGAAAATGAGCGAGGGTTTGTGGCTGAGGCCAGAGTTGCGTCTGGACAACAACGAGCAATCGAAGGCCTACGCCTTCAAAAACAATCTCTTCACCGCCACCGCTGATTTTATCCTGCGTTGGTGAGTGTTGTTAACCTGACGGTTGCGCGGCTCATTTGCCCGCTGGGAGCCGTCCGGGTGTCCAAGGCGCGCCCAGCTTGTCGAGCAGGGTTTCCAACTCCTTGAGATCGGTTTCGGTCAGCTTGCGCAGGGCGGCTGAAAGCTCATCGACCTCTTTGCGGGCGATGGCAAACTGCTCGCGCTGTGTGCCGGTGG
Source organism: uncultured Planctomycetaceae bacterium (assembly GCA_903912515.1). Classification (GTDB taxonomy): domain Bacteria; phylum Planctomycetota; class Planctomycetia; order Gemmatales; family Gemmataceae; genus UBA6894. The sequence goes on along the minus strand of CAIWHS010000075.1, from coordinate 8,415 downwards.
GTTTGGCAGTGAGCAGGTAGGTTCCATCGTCTGCCACGCCAACTCGCTCGGCGATGGACATGGGCACATTCTCATTGCGGGCGCGCAGGACCGAATCGCCGTTTAGCTTGCGGGTGATTTCGCGTTGGTTGGCGATCAGTTTGCGTACCCGTTCGCGACTTTCGGCGGGAGCTTCTGGCAACTGGTCCAGAATCACTTTCATTTGGTTGAGCTTGGTGGTGATTTCGCGACTGGTTCCCTGAACAGCAGCCAGATCGCGATGCAACTTGGTCATTTGCTTTTGGAATTCGACCAACAATTTCAAATCCGCGGGGGGCAAAGGCGAGGGCCCCACATACCTGAGCTGGAAATCGATAGGGCCTGCCAAGGGGGCGACAACCCCATTCACACGCTTGCTGATGGTGGCGGAATATTTGCCAGGCATCGCTGGGCTGCCACCTTGGCTGAAACCAAACGAATCGTCATCAGCTTCAACACTTCGCGGGCCTGATGGGACGGCTGAGGCCAGACGCATGTCCCAGGGAACCCGGTGCAAACCGGCAGAGGATGGTGCGCTGAATTGGCGCACAGTCTTCCCCTCTGCGTCGAGGATTGTGATCAGAATGCCAGGCTCCTCTTCTTCAGCCTCGGCCCGCAGTTGGTCTGGGGTGGGGTAATTGTTTGGATCTTTCTTCTGGGCATCCCTACGCTTTTGCTTGGCGGTGGGAAGGCTTTCCTTCAGGTGATAGGTGATCATGGGGCCGGCTGGTGGATTCTCGGCAGAGTAAAATGCCTCACCCAGGAAAGCCTTGCCACCACCGCCAAATTGAGCAGTGGCCATGTGGGGGAATCCATCGCGGATGGGGTACATGGAGGCGGGTTTTTCGAGCGATTCGGCCGTCACGGTGCGCAGCGGGGAGTAATCGTCCAAAATGTAAAACCCGCGACCGAATGTGCCAACGACCAAGTCGTTCATCGGTTTTTGGATTGCCAAATCCTTCACGGCGATAGTGGGCAGTCCGCTTTTCAGGCGGTGCCATTTCTGTCCGCCTTCCAGGCTGAAGAAAAGACCGAATTCGGTGCCGACAAACAACAGCTTGGGTTGGAGATGATCTTCGGCGATAGCGTTGACGCTGCCCCGCGGGGGAAGGTCGCCAGCGATTTTGGTCCAGGTGCGGCCATTATCGCCGCTGCGCAGAACATAGGGCGCGAAGTCGGCATTCTTGTGGTTGTCAAAGGTGGCATAGACGGTGTTTTGGTCGTGCTGGGATGCCAGCAGACGGGTCACATAGGTGCCTTCCGGAACGCCCGGGAAAAGGTCGGTCTTGCGCCAATTTTTGCCACCATCTTCGGTGATCTGGATCAGGCCATCATCGGTTCCGACATAAATCAGCCCTTCCTTTTTGGGAGATTCAGTCAGTGCTGTTATGTTGCCGAAAAACGAGGTCGAAACATGTTTGGACACGGCCTCGGGCGGCTGGATCTTGCCAAAAACAGGGAGCTTGTCGCGGTTGAGCTGCCGGGTGAGGTCGCCTGAGACGGCCTTCCAAGAGTCGCCGCGGTCGTCGCTGCGGAACAATTTGTTAGCGGCGAAGTAAATTCTGGTTCGCGCATGGGGGCTGATGATTAGAGGCGAGTCCCAGTTCCAACGCAGCGACGGCTCATTGGCCCCCGGCTGGGGCTGGATGGAGACACGCTGCATGGTGCGCCAATCGAATCGGACCAAGCCACCATATTGGTACTCGGCGTAAACGGTGTCTGGGTCTTCGGGATCGACCCGGCACTGGAAGCCATCGCCGCCCAGCAAGATGTGCCAGTCGGCGTTGGTGATGCCGTGGCGGCTTGGGGTTCTGGCTGGGCCGCCAAGGGTGCTATTGTCTTGGGTGCCACCATAAATCTTGTAAAACGGCGTGTTGGTTTGCTCGCAAGTCACATCATAAAACTGAGTCACCGGCAAGTTGGCGACAAACTGCCAGTTGGCAGCGCGGTCAAAACTTTGGTAGATGCCACCATCGCATCCCACCAGGTAATAGTCTGGGTTGCTGGGGTCGATCCAGATCTCATGGTTGTCCACATGGGCCCAGCGTCCGCCCAGGGGCTTCAGGTTTTTGCCGCCGTCATCCGATACCTGAATCATCACACTCATCACATAAAGGCGGTCCTTGTTTTTTGGGTCGACCACCAGGTGGGAATAGTATTGGCCCTGTTGGTCGAAGCTGTTTTGCTTTTGCCAAGTCACGCCCCGGTCACGCGAGCGAAAAATACCACCCTGACCTTCGGTCGATTCGACGATGGAATAAAGGGTGTCGGGGTCGGTCGGTGCGATTGCCAGGCCGATGCGGCCCATGTCGCTTGCTGGCAGGCCAGCGCGAATTTTGTTCCATGTTTTGCCGCCGTCGGCGCTCCGGTGAATGGCACTTTCGGGACCGCCATTCACCAGGGTGAAGACATGCCTGCGGCGCTGGTAGGAGGCCGCCACCAAAATTTCAGGATGATTAGAATCTTGAACGATGTCGGTGATGCCGGTGTCGTCGCTGATAGCGAGGATTTTATTCCATGTTTTGCCGCCGTCGACGGTCTTGTAGAGGCCTCGGTCGCCACCCGGACCCCACAATGGGCCTTGCGCGGCGACATAGACGGTGTCTGAATCGCGCGGGTCGATCAGGATTTTGCCGATGTGTTCCGAGTTTTTCAGGCCCACATTGGCCCAAGTTTTGCCACCATCGATGGATTTATAAACACCGTCGCCATAGCCGACACTGCGCTGGCTGTTGTTCTCGCCGGTGCCAACCCAAACCACATTGGGATTTTTTGGATCAAGAACGACGCAACCGATGGAATAGGAACCTTCGTTATCGAAAACCGGTGTCCAGGTGACACCCGCGTTTTCGGTTTTCCAAACCCCGCCGCTAGCGACGGCGATATAAAATTTGGCCCTGTTTTCCGGGTGAACAGCGAAACCCACAATGCGGCCAGACATGAGCGCCGGCCCGACGGAGCGGAGCTTCAGGCCGGTGAGTGGGTTCGACTTGGGAGTAGTTTCGGGTGTTTGGAAAAGCGTCAGGGAAAGTGACAATAAGGCTATGGGAATGTTCATGGTGGCCGCCCATTTAGGATTGAGATATACGATTATGCTATATCTGCCAGAAAGGCTGTGATAGACGGTTTGAATGACTAAGCGGGCAAAGAGGGGCCGATTGTGCCGATTATGCCGGCGACGTGCCTGGCATGCAACAAAACCAGCCGGTCAAGTGCCCGGGGCCCGATTTTCACCGCGGTTTAAAAGCCAGCGTTCGATAAGCCAGGCGAGGGTTTCCAGTCCGCGGTCATCACGGTCGCGGCCGGGGTTGTATTCGCTGATGGCCAAGCCCACCACCTTGTTTTTAGGGAGGGACTCCATCAGCCGCAGAACCTGCCAGCCATCGAGGCCCCAGGGGACCGGGCGTGCCATTGCTGGCATGAAGCCGGGGTCGAAGACATCGACATCCAAGTCGATGAGGATCCTCTCCCAGCCGGCGGTTATTTTCGCCAAGCGCGCCAGCGTGGCCGGCTCGTCGGCGAGCCAGGTTTCGGCGGATATTTCAGCAGTTAAAAAACGCTTTTTGTCGTCGGCGGGCAGGAGCAGGTCGCGGTTGCCCAAATGTGCCAGTCGGGGTTCGCCATTCCAGTCGATGTGTCGCACGAAGTTGCCGTGCGACAGTTCCTCCACGGTGTCGTGGAAGCGGTGGATGTCGATGTGGGCATCGAGTTGGACGACGCCTGCCTGGGGATCCTTGGCGATTTCGTCAATTAGTGGCAGCACCGAAAGGTGGTTGCCACCCAGCCAGACAAGGTGCTCGTTGCGGGCGAAAGTTTTTTGGGCCAAGCGGTGGCCGCGCGAGCGCCAAAGGGATTGTTCATTCGCGGTGTCGAAGGCCGCCTCCACCAGCCGGGTGTGTGGGCACCAGCAGAGGGCACGGGTAGGAACCGTTTCGCGCTGGAAGTCGGCCAACATTTCACGGGTGGCATCACCCAAGTTGCGGGCCCCCTCGCTAGTTCCGGGCGAGCCGAAGGAATCAAACGGAAAAATCACCACACGGTTGGCGGGAGGTTGGGGCTTTGGCCGGCCAGTGTGGGGGCTCATGGTGTTTCAGACACTTTCGATGTGGAAAATGAACTATCCTTGCTGCATCCATTTTTGGATGCGGACGGTCTCCTCGGGCCATTTGGCGGATGTGCGACGATCGAGGAAAGCATCGTAAATCAGGTCGGTGGTTTCCAGGAACGAACGGGTTTGTGCCAGGCGTTCCTCAATGCGCGGGCGTTCCTCGCTGGCCTCGGTTTCCGGAAGTTTCAGGCCGGAAATGGCAAGATTCTCAGCAGACCACGAGAACTCGTAAGGTTCGTCGTGGCGCGACACCATCAGGCCTAGTTTGCGGGGCAGTTTACCCGAGGCCAACGCGCGGCGAGCTTCGGGAAGGCGGGTGGGTGCATCGGCGGTGATGGTTTCCTTGCCGGTTTCGCCACGGGGGCATTCCAATGAAAGGGTGCGCACCAGTGTGATGGCCGCCTCGGAACCATCGGCCAAGGTGATTGAGTCGGTTTCCTGGTCCAAAGTGTGCCACAACCAAGTGAAAAACTCGTTCCCCAAAAAATCTTTACTGGATTCATCCGAACTCCACTGCAACCTGGCCGGTGTTTTGCCGGGCAAAAAGACTGTGGGTTCGGCATCGTCGATGGCGCGTGTGCGGCCACGGACCTCGCTCAGTTGGAAAGCTAGCCGCCCTGAGGTGAGGGGCTCGACCTGCCGTTCAAATGTCTGGTGAGCCAAGCTGGTCAGCTTGTCCAGCACCGCAGGGGAGGCACCCGAGACCAATAATTCCCCAGAGAGGCCGTCCCACATAAGGGCCGACGATTTGCGTTTCAGGAACCTGCCATCTTTGGATTCCTGTTCCAGGCGGTCTTTAGCCCGGTCTCGGGCTTCCTTGCGCTGGCGGTTGCTGGGGCGGCCGGATGGATTGCCGGCAGCCAAGCCGACCAACTCCTCTGCGGTATAGGCGCGCAACAGTTCGGGGGGCAGTTTGAGGGTGTCTATGCGCAAGGCCCACTGGAGGGCATCGACAATGACATTTTTTTCCAGGGAAAACTGTTTGTCCAAAATATGGTCACCGGCGATCCAACCCGCATCCACGCCATCTGCCGAGGCGATGCGTTGGCGGCCCATGCCGTAATCGGCGAGCTTTTCCAAATGATCTTCGCCAAAATTGCGAGGTGCACCCCCGTTCATTTTGAAGCGTTGGAAGCTGAGGCGTCCGCCAAAGAAGCTCATGCCCTGGTCCTGTTTTGGAAGGGGTGGTGGGTTTACCGCAAAGTTTGCCAGGTTTGCGGGCTGATTTTGCAATCTTGCCCGCACTAGCCAAACCGGAAGGCTATCAGACAGACAAACGAACTCACAGCCAGTTTAGCTATTTCCCTTATATGGCCATATTTTGAGGTTCATTCAAGGGCCAACAATGTATGCCCAAAGCCCCCATATCTCCCATTATTGGCAAGCATTTTATTTTTACGTGTCGCGCTAAATGCGCTGGTTCTCAAGTTGGGTTGGAGGATACAAGCACCTCGCATAGGGGTTCTGGTTTGGGCTCAATAGCCTGAATCAGCCCGATGGAGTTTGGATGAAAATCCAGGGTTTTTTGGTTTGGGAGGGGTTTGCATGGAAGGTTTTGTGTTGGTTTGGGAAGGAAACACCCCTGAGGGTAAGCGCTGCAAAGGCGTGATGCGTTGTGAAGCAGCCCAAGACGAGTTGGAAGCCCGTCGGGAGCTGATTTGTTCTTTGGGAAATGGCCCTCGTCCTGTGCGGGTGCGAAAAATCAACTGCAAGCCGGTTGCTGATACCCAATCGAGCTGAATTTTCCGCAGAAAAGTGGCACCGGCCAAAAAATCATCCAAACGGTGGCTAGGCGCAAACGCCAGGCCACCGTTTTGTGTTTTAAGTGTGTGGTGGATTTCCCATTCGAGCATCAGCCCATCTGTCTTGTGCCCAACGAATCGTCAAAAACGGTTGAGTGGGGCCTTGAAAGGGCTGTGTGGGGGTGGGCCAGGACTGCGGGCCGTTGACCCCCACATCGGGGGGTGTTAATTTCCCCAAGTCTGTTCCTGTCGGGAATTTCTGGCTGATTGTTGTTTTTGGACCGTTGGCTACCGTCGTGGTAGCGGGCGGGAGACATGCCGGGACTGCGGATCGATCAGGCAAACGGTGCGGGAGCGCGAACCATGGCCACAGAAGAAACCGTTGGCACTGAGGGCACCGAGGCAGCCGCCTCCAAAGCCAAGGTCAAAAAGGCCAAGGCGGCCAAGGTCGAAAAGTCTGCCCCCAAGGGCAGTAAAGGTATTTGGGGCTTGGACTTGGGGCAATGCGGCCTGAAGGCGATCCGCTTGGAAGAGCGCGATGGCAAGGTAGTTGCCACCCACTTCGATTACATCGAGCATGCCAAAATTCTTAGTCAGCCCGATGCTGACAAGGATGCGCTCATCCGTGAGGCTCTGGAGACTTTCCTGAAGCGAAACAGCTGGAAGGGCGACCATCTGGCCATAGCCGTGCCTGGCAAGAGCGGCTTGGTGCGCTTTGTGAAGCTGCCGCCGGTTGAAGAAAAACGGATCAAAGACATTGTTGCCTTCGAGGCGCGCCAACAGATTCCCTTCAGTTTGGAAGAGGTGGTTTGGGATTTCCAGAAGCTGGGGCAGGGCATGGTGATCGAGGGCATGGCCATCGACACCGAAATTGGCCTCTTCGCCATGAAGCGTGATGCCATTCAGCGCGAGTTGCAAAGCTACAAAGACGCCAACATGGAGATTCACACCATCCAGATGTCGCCCTTGGCGCTGGCGAACTACCTGATTTATGACCAACTCAAGAAAGACCCGCCCTCAGGCAAGCTCGAGGACGACGATGGCTCCGCCTCGAGCCCGCGTTGCATTGCCGCTTTGGATGTGGGGGCCGATGAATCAACGCTGGTGGTGACAAATGGTGGCAAAACCATCATGCAGCGGCCGGTGAATATTGGTGGTAACCATTTCACCCGCGCCCTGACCAAGGAGCTGAAGCTCACCTTCGCGAAGGCTGAGCACATCAAACGGAACGCAGCCAAGGGTGTGGGCAAGGATGGTCCCGACCTGAAAACCATACTTGGCGCCTTGAAGCCGGTTTATTCCGACTTTGTCAACGAGTTGCAACGCGCGCTCACCTATTTCAGCAACACCAATCGCAATGCTGAGATCACCCAACTGGTGGGTTTGGGCAACGCCTTCAAGCTGCCTGGCCTGCAAAAATACCTGCAGGAGAAGCTGCAGCTTGCGGTGAACCTGCCCACCGGATTCGAGCGTTTGGATTCGAGCGAAATCGATTCCCAAGCCACCTTCAAGGACAATATCCTCAGCTACGCTGTGGCTTATGGCTTGGCCCTTCAGGGCCTGAACAAGGGTTCGCTAAAAGTGAACCTGCTGCCCCCCGAAATTCGCTTTGAGCGCATGATTCGCGCCAAGAAGCCGATGGCGGCAGCGGCTGCGGCCCTACTGCTTTTGGGTCTGGGCGGTATGGCGTGGCGCAACTATGTTGTGGCCAAGCCCTTTATTGACCCAAATGTGGGCAAGGAAGTCGAGGTTGCCAAAACCGCCAAGAAAACCGTGGATAGTGGCAAATCCAACTACGACAATGCGGTGAAGGCCACCGATGACGAGAAGCGCAAGGTGGAAAGCAGTGTTGCCGGCCAGCAGGAGCGCCTGAACTGGCTGGAGCTTTACACCTTCCTCAACGAGGCAATTCCCCATGCAGACGGCAGTAACCTTTACAGTGCCGATGGTAAGCCCTACTTCGAGGGTTGGCGCGTGCCTTGGATGGAATGGGAAAAAGAAATTCAGGCAGCAGCCCCCGCCATTCAGGCCAAGCTGAAAAAAGACCGCGAACAATTGGCCACCGAGTGGTCGGCCCAATTCAAGGTGCAGCCGCAGCAACTGGTTTTGTTACCGCTGACGACCAATCCTTTGCCCGACCAAAAACTGGAAACTGTGCACGACCAATACACCCGTGCAAAGGCCGCCAAGCAGGACTTTTTCCGGCCGGTGCGCGGTAGCCAGGCTTATGACATGTATGCCAACCAGCGCGGTCTGGTTCGCGAATCTGCCAAAGGGAGCAGTCTTCCAGCCGGCATTGCCGATCTGCCCCAGGTGAATATTGAGGCGGTGAATTGCCGTTACACCGACAAACTCGATGCGTTTTGGACTGCGGTTAAAGCCGACCCGGCGTTTAAGAATAGCATGAACGACCGGGTCAAGCCGGTGGATCACCTGAAAACCGCACCCGAAGGGGCCGGTTGGGTGGTGGAGTTGCGTGGCTACACTTTCCATTGGGATGCCCAAAACTTCCTGAACAAGACCCTGTTGGAAAATTTGGCCACGCAT
>CAIWHS010000074.1 GCA_903912515.1 uncultured Planctomycetaceae bacterium | reverse complement strand
GCTGTTCTTGCGGTGGGTGCCCTCGTCGCCTGCTGCTGGCTTCCAGTCCTCCCATGGCCCGAAAAGGTTCAAGCGTGGCTGTTCGATCACCGCGCCCTCACCCTACTGACCGGTTTCATCACCGTCGTCTTGGTTCTCTTCCTGGTATCCATGCGCTTCTACCACGGCCCAGCAGGCGTGGTTGCCCGCTTGGCCGTAGTGGTTTTCATCATGGCATACCTGGGCTTGCTACCCTGCTCACTCCTCAGCCTGCGCTGGGTAGGGCGCGAAAACGCATACATCGGGCTCGCCTGCATCCTCGTCACCATCTTCACCACCAAAGCCTGCGATATAGGCGCATACTTCACCGGCCGCTCTTTCGGCATGCACCGCATGACACCCGTGCTAAGCCCACGAAAAACCTGGGAAGGCCTAACCGGCGGCCTCCTCCTCTCAATGCTTGTCAGCATCGCCCTCTGGTGGCTGGCCAAAGATCTTCTGGGTTTGTCCTACAATTTTCTTTGGTGCGTCGGATTCGGCCTTTCTCTTGGACTGGCCGGCGCTTTGGGCGACCTCGCCGAGTCTATGATTAAAAGGGACCTAGGCATCAAAGACGCCGCAAACTGGTTGCCGGGTTTTGGGGGCATGCTCGATCTGGTCGATGCACTCCTCTTCTCCGCACCCATCGCATGGCTTTGGCTTGCACCCAGGTTCCTGAACCTGTTTAACCTGTGAAATTATTGTGGAATCACAGCCCATGAAAGAATCCACGCTCACCTTGGATAGCCGCGACGAAGCCGTTCTGATCTTCGGCAGCCGCGATCAATTTCTCCGCGAAATCCGCCAAGCTCTGGGTGTGCAGATCATTGGCCGCGCTGAGCAAGTCGTCATCAAGGGCGACGAAGAGGCGGTCGATGCCGCCGTCAGGCTATTCACCCAGCTCCGAGCCAACCTCCGCAAACACGGAAGCCTCGACATTGAAATGGTTCGCGCCGCCCTCGAAATCGCCAAGGGACACCCCGACCGGGTCCTCAGCATTGTTAGCGAAGGTCCCACGGTTCCAAGCCCCACCGCAGGCCCTCACAAATCTGTCCGCGCCCGCACCGAGGGACAAACCCGCTACCTAAGCGCGCTTCGCGACAAAGACATGGTCCTCTGCGCAGGCCCTGCAGGCACAGGAAAAACCTGGCTCGCAGTGGCCATGGCTGTCAGCCTGCTACGCGCCGGTCAAGTCAAGAAAATAGTCCTGGTTCGCCCCGCGGTTGAGGCAGGCGAAAGACTCGGCTTTCTGCCCGGCGACATCGCCGCCAAGGTCAACCCCTACCTCCGCCCCCTCTTCGACGCACTCAACGACCTCATGGACCCAGAACAGGTCAAACGCTATGTCGAAAACGATGTCATTGAAATCGCCCCTCTGGCATACATGCGCGGGCGAACCCTCAACAATGCATGCATCATTCTCGACGAAGGCCAAAACTCCACCGTCTCACAAATGATGATGTTCCTCACCCGAATGGGTAACGGCTCAAAAATTATCGTCACAGGCGATATGTCCCAAATCGACCTGCCACCCAATGTCGAAAGCGGCCTCATCGATGCCGTCGAACGACTCGAAGGGGTCGATGGCATCGCCGTGGTCCGGCTCGACGAGCGAGATATCGTTCGCCATCCATTGGTTCAGCGCGTCATCTCCGCATATGCCAGCAGGCGCCTACCCAATTGATGTAACTCTTTACTTGACAGCACTTAAAAACACAAGTTTGCACCCAAACCTTGCCTCGTCTTCACCATTTTTATATCAAAACAACAACATCATCCTTGGAAAATGCCCTCAGCGTAAATAGCACCGCAAACGGTATTTTCCCCGGACGAAAAATGAAACCTCACTAGGAAAATCAAAAGATGGCAACCAATCCTGCTTCGTCCCTAAAGCCCGGCCAACGCATCCTTGCACTGGTCGACGAGTCGCACCTTCTCGCCGCCGCCCGCGCCATGAACAAAAGCATTGACTGGCTCGCTGTTCGCGAATACCTGCTCGACGAAGGCGAATCTCCCGACAACCATGGCGAAATTGTCGTTTATGTCGGCCTACCACCCATTTTCGTACCCGAATTCCAAGAACTTCGTGCCCGCAAACTCCGCTTCGTACACTGGCTTCGCATCCACGGCTTCCTCGTCATGACCAAAGACGGCGTGCCCTCAGGCGACAATCACTACAAAGCAGACGTCGACCTCCTCATGGCTGTCGATGCCATGGACCTCGTTCAGCAAATTAAGCCCGACACCGTTGTCCTGCTCACTGGCGACCCAGACTTTGCTCACCTAGGCCTCAGTCTTCGTCGCAAGGGTGCCCGTGTTGAGGTGGCAACTGTTGAACAAACCATTGGTGGCGAGCTCCGTGCCTGCGCCAGTGCCGTTCTTGATCTCAAGCCACTCCTGCAGCGCTTCGACCCCCTCCGCACCGACGCCGGTCCAGGCGCCGGTCGCAGCGGCCCCGAGGGTGGCCCTCGCACCGACGCCCCTCCTCGCTATGGCCAAATGAACGATCTCGAAGAAGGCGACGAGGGTTGATAGGCAAACCAGCCTAATCACCCTTACAACCTAAATCATTATTGCGCCTGAACTTACACGCCTTCTTGGCACTCAGACGCATTCTTTTTGCTTGGCCCCATATACTAGGGCTTCAGCTCAAAACACAAGCCTCGAAAAACCGGGCAAGTGTTTGGTTGGTCTTACACAATTGATATCAAGGCCCCTTCGGGGGCCCGTTTGTTTCAAGGAGTGAAAAATGGCAGGCGATCATGTGACTGAATTCACCACCTCAAACTGGGCTGCCGAGGTTGACCAAAGCACCATCCCCGTTTTGGTCGATTTCTGGGCCCCATGGTGTGGGCCATGCCGTCGCTTGGCACCCACCATCGACAGCCTCGCCACCAAATACCACGGCAAGGTCAAAGTGGGCAAACTCAACACCGACGACCACGGCGACATCGCTGGCAAGTTCCGCATCTCCGGAATTCCAGCCGTACTCATTTTCAAGGGTGGCGCAGAGGTCGGCCGCCTTGTCGGCCTCCAACCAGAAGCCGCCTTCGACAAAGCTCTTGCAGAGCATGTCTAGGTCCCTTTAAGTTTTCCAAGTCTGAGCGGCAGGGCTTAACAAGCCCCGCCGCTTTTGCATTTTTGGAACTAGCGCCCACCCCTTTATAAAATTTCTCACACAATATATTCCCAAATCAGCCTCTTGCTCCTAAATACCAAGCGCTTACACGGACCTTAAAAAGCATCTTAATACAACCATTTCTCTCAAACGCGACTCTGCCGTCTCAAAACAAGCAAGCACTCAACCTCACCACAATAGCTTTTCAAAACCAGAAATGTGCCATAGCCTAGTCTTGCAACATGAATACCCAAAAAATTGACTTGGTTATCTCCGTTGCCAAACACCCAACAGACCCAAATCAAAACTTCAGCAGAAGTTTTGCCCCTACAAATGCGCCAGCACCCACATTCACTTCATCTACCAGGTTTGAAAACACATTTTGACCCTCACCATAAAAACGGTCAAAAGCATACCCTGCATTCAAATCCAAGGCGGCATTAGCGCGAAATTCCCACCTCCACCCCCCAATCAAATTCTTCTCAAATGCTAAAAATCTCTCCCGCCGCTCAACACTATCTGCCAAAAAATACGCCTCTTCCAACCACTCGAAGGCACCGTAAAATTCCTGCCCGTTTCTAAACTGGTAGGCGACCCGCGCATTGATATTAATAACCGGAATGTATGAGAATGTGAAAACCAGCTCATCCGTAGCTTTCCAATAAACAGAAAAAGGAATCCCAATATTCGCGTTAAATGTATCCGATGGCTTCCAAAAATAGGAAAGTCCCGGAATCGGAAACATCACATTGCCAACAGGCGAATAGACCAGGGAATATCGCCAAGAATCACGTCCATTTTTCGCCGGAGTTTCAAGGAAACCAAAGAAGTTGGCATACATCACTTCAATACTGTGAAATGGCTTGTCACTGGCGGACCCAATGGTCGTTTTCAAACCACCAGACCAGCCGTTATCAAACTTGTGAATATACATAAACCCAGTATTGATGTCCCACAACTCATCAGGAAAGGGAATCTGGGTATCGGTAAGCATGGCATTTGTCGAAAAAAGTGTGTTTCTAACACCGGCGGTCAACAACACGGTATCGCCGTCCTGACGCCAAATCGGAAACCCACCAGACAGGCTCTGCCTCACAAGTCCAAGCTCAGAAGGCGTTTGGGAATTCGTCACCGGCCTCGATGGATACCATGCCACTTTGTATCCCGGCCCACCACCCATCCCGGGGCCACCCATACCAGGGCCGCCAAAACCGCCGCTAGGTCGCACCGGCTTGGGAACCGCTAGGTCTCCAAGCTCCTTCTCAACCGGCCCAAAATAATCTTGCGCCGGTGAAATCAAATCAGGTGAAATCAAATCTTGCTTAAAGTCTAATTCAGGCACCGGATAAACTTCGCTCACCGGTAGATCCTGAGAAGGCGCTATTTGCCCCCATGCGCCGCCAGTTCCAAAAACTGCGATGAAAAAAATGACCATAAATCGCTGCAACATCACACCTCGGAGCAGCAACTTCACCTTGAACCTTCTTTGGGCAATATCCATTTCCTATCCCCGTCGCAAGTCCAAAGCTGAATTGGCCCAAAAGGCAATTATTCACACCTCCGCATACTAGCCAGCAGCATGGCTTCGCGGGACGATATATTATCCAAAAGAAAATTGTAACCCTTCAGCCTACTGCCGTGAACGGACGTGAATTTAGACCTTGATCGATTGTTTGAAAAGCGTTTCAGCTGCCGTTG
>CAIWHS010000073.1 GCA_903912515.1 uncultured Planctomycetaceae bacterium | reverse complement strand
TGGCCGCCCACCGGGCTGTGCACATGTGCGGCATCTCCAGCCAAAAAGACACGGCCCACCTGCATGCATGGCGCCATGCGGGTGTTCACGGCAAACGGGCTGATCCATGCCGGGTCGTGCAGGTGCATGGCCATGCCAAATCGTTTCAGACAAATGTCCTGGATTTTTTCCAGGGTCAAATCCTCAGGATTCAACGGCACATTGTCGGGAGCGTTGACAATGATTCGCCAACGGTCACTGTCCATGCGGGCAATGAATGCCAGCCCTGATGGGCAGAGATATCCCAGGGCTTTGTCACCCGGGAAATCCCACTCAATTTTCACATCGGCGGTGAGCCATTGGGTGTCAAGCGTTTCCCCTTCGAATGGCAGGTTGAGCTGATGGCGAACGGTGCTATGTCCGCCATCACAACCGGCCACATAGTTAAAACTGTTTTCTGTTTGGCTGCCCGATTCATCCGCCAAAACCACATGAACCCCGTCGGCATTTTGCACCAGCGAAACCAAGGTTATGGAGCGTTCGACACTTCCTCCCAACCGCACCAGTTCTTCGGTGAGCAACCTTTCGGTGGCGGTCTGGTTCAGGCCCAAAAAATAGGGGTATTCGGTTGGCAAACCGCCCAAATGCAATTCATAAATCGGCTTATCCCAAGCAGAGCGGATGGAGGCGCCATGTACGCGGACCCCTTCGCGCAAAAAGTTTTCCACCATGCCCAGGCGTTCAAACACTTCCATGGTACGGGAATGAATGATGGCCGCGCGCGATTGATTGGTGGGCTGGGGTGACTTATCAATGAGGCGGCTTTCGACCCCCATTTTGCGTAAGGTCACGGCCAGAGTGAGCCCTACTGGTCCGGCACCACTGATGAGGATGGACATTGGAAGGCCTGATTTCCTGATTGATTGATGCGGTTTTAAAGAGATATTACCATGTGAAATGCAACAAAGTTTCATTTTTCAGCGATAAGAACCGATGCTTTTTTAATGACAATGGGAACAAATTAATTTTGACAGCTCTACACCAATAGCCGATAGTAAAATCTTATGTTTTCCTAGTGTCTGGCGCAAAACAATCCATGCTCCGCCTTGTCCGCCAACTGCCGCGCAACCACCTGCCTTCACGTCGAACGGTTTTGGCGGCAGGTTCGGGTTTGCTGGGCATGCATTTGCCTGCCCTGTTAGGTTCCCCGTCGCCCGCCCAGCCTGCCAAAGCCAAAAATATCATTTTCCTGTTTCTGTTTGGCGGCCCCAGTCAGCTTGAAACCTTCGATTTGAAGCCTGCGGCACCAGACAATATTCGGGGGCCCTACAAGCCCATACCCTGCCGCACTCCCGGGTTGCGCATTTGTGAGCACCTGCCGCGGCTGGCAGACATTTCCAACCGATACACCATTCTGCGGACACTTGGGCATAGTTGGAACGACCATTCGGGCGGCGCGCACTACCTGCAAACTGGCAAACGCTGGCATGTACCCATTGGCGGGGGTTTCAATCCTACCCAGCATGACTGGCCCTCCATTGGGTCTGTGCTTGATTACACGCAATCGCGCCAGGCCGGTGGCAACCTTGACGAGCTGGGCCGTTATTTTGTTCTGCCCAACAGTCTGGGGCGTTTGCAAGAAGGCGGGCAATACCGTCGGCCGGGTGAGCACGCGGGTTGGCTAGGTCGCACCCACAACCCGCTCACCACCGCGGTGGACAAGAAAGACACCAACGATAACCCCTATTGGAGGAATTGCTCCGATGGGGAGCTAACTTTCCAGATCGACGGGCTGCAATCGCCCGAGGGTAACAATTTGGATCGGGTGCGAGGTCGAACCGGCCTGCTTGAAAAATTTGACACGGCGCGCAAGGTAGCCGATGAGCAACTGGCTCGCGACATGGACACTTTTCAGAGCAAGGCCTTGGCACTCTTGACCAGCGGTCGCACGCGCGATGCTTTGAACATTCAGGCCGAAGATGCCCGGTTACGCGACCGTTATGGCCGACACCTGTTTGGCCAATCTTGCCTGATGGCCCGTAGGCTGGTGGAGGCTGGCGCACGCTATGTGACGGTGCACTACGATTGTGTCGATGGGTATTCTTGGGATTCCCACCGGAATACCGCAGATGTGCACAAGCATCTGCTGCCCACATTCGATCAAGGCGCTTCGGCCCTGATCGCGGATCTTTTCGACCGGGGGCTGCTGGACGACACGCTGGTTGTGGCCTTGGGCGAAATGGGCCGCACACCCAAGGCCAATGCAGAATGGGGCCGAGACCACTGGAGCTTTTTGTTTCCCGGGCTTTTCGCAGGTGGCGGGGTGGCGCAAGGTGGCCTTTTGGGTGCCTCCAACAAAGATGCCTCCCACGCGGTGGACCTGCCCTGCAGCCCAGAGGACTTGGCGGCCACGCTGTACCACGCGCTGGGTATGGACGCAGAAATGCGCCTGAATGACTATTTGGGCCGTGAAGTGTCAGCTATCGACAACGGGCGCATCATCCGCGAACTGTTTGTTTAGTTGAGTTATTCCAAGGCTTAGTTGCGCCATCTCAATGTTTAGTTATGCCATTGCAAGGTTGCCTGCCTGCCGCCACAACCGGCATGGATCAGTGAAATTCGCAGGTGTTTTTCTGGCAGGAACTGCCCCAACTTGTCTGGCCACTCAATACAGATAACGCCGCCTGAGGCAAGCGCTTCATCGCCACCCAAATCGACCCATTCCCAAGGGTTTTTCAATCGGTACCCGTCGGCATGGTAGAGCGGCAGGCGGCCATGGTGTTCCATGAGTAGAGTGAAGGTTGGGCTGGTCACCTGACCGGGATCGGGCACCCCCAGCCCTTTGGCCAAACCTTGTACTAGCGAGGTTTTGCCAGCGCCCAGTTCCCCAACCAAGGCTACGACTAGGCCGGGCTTGGCGATGTTGCCGATGGATTCCCCCAAAGCTTGTGTAGCTGTCAAATCCGGAAGGTGAACCTCCCATTGGCCTGCCCCATCTGCAAAATGATCGGGGAAAGTCGGCTTTGGGTACATGAGTAGTTCCGTAAATCGTCTTTACAAAGGAGCAATAATTCCCGCTTTCACCAATCCATTCATTTTATCATATTAACGGCGATCGGAATCCTTCAAGAAAACAGGTCGCCCGAGGCTTTGCCCCGGACGACCTGATCCCTTGCAAGTTAGTAGAAAAAATCAATTGGCCGCACGGGTTCGCGATTGCAAACCACTCACTCGAATCCGGCGGTTTCTACTCTGATACCACCTCGCCACCTGTTGATGTGGAAAAGGCTCGCCATGCGGCCAAATTGATGCCATTGGCAAAAAAGCGCACGCTACCATCACAAACCGCGGAGTTCACTCCACCAGCATGACGGCTACGGGCAGCCAGTTGCACATTGGAATTGACAGCGCAGGGCAAACCCAAAAGCGGTTGGTTGTTGCAATAGCTGGCAAATTGGTGGTAGTCAGGCGAAGGGCTGTTGGGGCCGTTGAAACCATGAAACACAGCTCCCGGGCCCCACCATGTGAAACCGCGTAAATCATTGGTGGCACCATTATTTATGCCGACAATGGTTTCGGAGGCCATGAGCGTGTTGGATGTCCCATCGGTGATATCGGTCAGTCGCTGGGTGACACCGTTGCGCAAAAAGGGTGCACCACCAAAGATTACTCCGTTGAATGTGCCCTGCAGGCGCACGGTATTGCCTGCATTCACCACATAATTGTGCTTGGAGATGTTGGCAAAATTTGGAGCGGTATTATTTCCGCTACCTGAATCACTGGGGCACTGCAAAGTCTTGATGAACCTTTGGGTCACATTGGTGGTGTTGGGCGCACTTGAATACCCCAGCGGACCAGCTTTGAAGCCTTGATAAAGCTTGAACAAATTGTCTTGCTCAAGGTAGGGCAAAATCGCCACCTGCCAAGTACCCCAACTGCCACCTGCGGCATAATCACTGGCTGGCAGCGAGCCTTCATTAAGGTGCAGGTTGTGCATGCCAAGCCCGATCTGCTTCAGGTTATTGGAGCAGCTCATGCGATTAGCCGCCTCACGCACCTTCTGCACTGCGGGAACGAGAAGGCCCACCAGCACCGCAATGATGGCTATCACCACCAGAAGCTCAATCAGGGTGAAACCCTTGCGCCGCATAACCATGGCAAAGTCTCCAAATTCTGAATGGGAATAAAAAATTACTTCAAATCCAAATTCACCTCATTGGGCTTGTCATCGGTCACCTTGTTGACGGTGAACTCAGTCGCAGGCTCGTTAAGGTATTTGGCCGGGAGTATGTCTTTGGGGGGTGGTCCTTCCGAACCGGGTGCGGCACCTGCTGCGACCTCGCCTGAGCGATCGAAGGCTTGAACCCATACTTTGTATTTTCCAGGGCCGATCCCTGCCGCCCGTTCGACTTTGAATTCGCCGTCTTTGATGGAAGCGCTGGTACCGGCGGGCTGTTTTTCAGCCGGTTCAAAGCGGACGGTGCCGAATTTGATTGGCTTTCCGGCGAAGCTTGCGACACCTTTGATGGGCTGCCTTTGGAAGGGATCACCTCCACAGCCAGCTGACAAGGCAATAGCGGCAGCCATGAGCATGCAGCTTGGCAAAGCACTTGGCTTGAAATCCGCAGGCATTTTTAGGCTCCGTGGGGGGCAAAGACAGAATTTTAATAAATGAAGCTAAACAATGAAAGCATGGCTTAAAAATAGCAAAATTAGCCTATGATA
>CAIWHS010000072.1 GCA_903912515.1 uncultured Planctomycetaceae bacterium | reverse complement strand
GTCTGTATTGCAAGGATTTGCTCAAGCTCATTTTTGTAGGAGTTCATTTGGGTGGTCAGCAACTCAACCTGCGGAACGTTGATAATCGAGATGCCGAGCGCCATGATTTCCGCGTTCGTCTTGTCAATTTTTAGGTTAATCTCCTCAATATCGGCCGCAAGTTCGTCCACGGTATTGCCCACAACGGTGAGCTGACTGCTGGTTTGAGCCGGCACCGACTGGGTCGCCAGTTCTGCCTCGTAGAGCTTCGACATCCAGATTTTTTCGGTGCTGATAATCTGATCCAAAATCAATGCGGGTAATGACTTCAGCACAAGCCTTCCTAGTGTGCCCGGGCTGGTTTCGGATTCGACTTGCCCTGCCATGGCGGGCCTGTACCCGTATTGATTCTGTGGACTGAAGACAAAGCGGACAACCAGGGTGGCAGCCAAAAGGGCGACTATTCCGAGAATCAATATCAATTCAACCATCGGTGGCCATGGGACCTTGAAATCTGGATCTATGCCGCGAATTCTTGCGGCGAGCTGCTCTTGGGAAAGGTTCAAGCTCTCATCAGTGACAATTGCCGTATCGGTTGTGTCGTATAGATTCAAGGACTTGATGAAAACGGGGGGCGAAGGTATCCGTATCACACCGAAGGAGATTCCAGTGTAAAGGAAGTTGAATTGATTCTGGGCGACCAGATTGTAGTTGCCGCTGAAGCCGAACATCCGGTGGTAACCATTAGAATAAGGCGTGTACCATTTGTGCGAAGGGCCGCTCATCCGAAAGCCCGTGCCGCCAGAAATCTTGCCATAAATCCACTTAAAGAGCAGGTATTCCGAAACCGTCGGGTTCAGGGCGGACCCGTAGGTGGGGTTAGATCTATTTCCGACCAAAAAATTATAATAATGGCCTATATTAATGCTTGTGACACTTGATTCCACCTCGTGCTTGTACCATTCGTAGGCGTTTTCAATATGCGAGAAAATTTGACTCGCCATCTTTACCCCTGCAGGTTGAGGCTCGCAGAGGGTCTCTGCGTGCACGCGATACTTTCCTGATTGACAATGAACATGCTCTCGGCGTGGATGTGCACCACCTCGCCTCCCTGGTCGTCCGACATCAATATCTGATGGTAGTTCCGGGATGGGTCGCCGCCCTGAGTCAGGCTTTTCCACCCTGCGATATACTGGCTGGCCGGCAGCGGGTAGGGCGGCATATTGGTCGAGTTGTAGACGCTGCCGACGATGATCGGCCGGTCCGGATCGCCGTTCTCGAAGCCCACCACCACCTCGTGGCCCACCCGCGGCCAGAAGCAGGCACCCCAGCCATTGCCCGCCCAGCTTTGCGCCACGCGGATCCAGCAGGAGGTGGTGCTGTTGTCGCGGTCCCACCAAAAACGCACTTGCACCCGGCCGTATTGGTCCACGAAAATCTCGTTGTTTTCCGGTCCGATGACGATGGCGGTCAGAAGGCTGGCTATCCTGGGCTTGGGAACAAGTGGCCAGATGTATTGCGGCAGGGAAAGCGGCGCGCACTCGGCCCGGGCCTCGGTCTTCAGTGCCGGTGCCTCCCCGGCCCAATAACGCCCCTCCACCTCCACCGTGTGCTCGACCGACACCACCAGCCATTCGCCACTCTGGTTCGGGTGCCCGGTCAGCGTGAAGGAATGCCCCGGCGTCAACTGGCAACAATCGCCCACGGCAAAGGCGCGAACGCTTCCACTGGCACCGGCGAAGGCGGCAATCTTGGATTGTCTGGTTTGGGTGGAATAGATGTTGGTGATGGCATCGGGATTGGAACCTCCCGATGCCGTCACCGAATCGAAGAACCGGGAGGCGGAGAGCTCGTCTTCCTGCCAGGGCGACGGGAACCCAAACGGCTTGAGGGGCACGCTGCCAGCTGTGATGACGGCTGGCCCGCTGGTTGTGGATTGCAGTTCCTGATTGAAAACCTCGAACTGGCTGCCCACCACCTGGGCGGAGGTGACCGATTGGCGTTGCCGCAACCGCCAAGAGCGGATGCCCGTCTCCTCGAGGGTTCCACTCGCTTGCCGCTGGTAGGGGATGGGCCCGAGATCCGGCGCGTTGATGGTTGTGTTGTCGCTCAGGTTAATACAGTGGTTGCCTGAACGGTGGATCCAATAGTAGGTCACCCCGGATTCCGAGCAGAGCCGCCGCAGGAACTGCAGGTCGGTTTCCCGGTACTGGGTGCAGTAAACCCTGCTGGGAAGCGGCAATACAAACATCTGGGTGGCCCAACCTTCTGGTGTTTCCAAGGGAGCCAGCAGCT
>CAIWHS010000071.1 GCA_903912515.1 uncultured Planctomycetaceae bacterium | reverse complement strand
GGGTTTGGGTCGTTCATGATTTGGTGCAGGGTGGTGTTTCCAAATGATTCGATCATTGCTGCCAGGGCATTGTCGAGGTGACGGTGCAGGGGGCACAATTGGGAGCCGTGGGAGGAGATACCCATGGGGCATGTGAGAATTCGCTGCAAAGGGTCGACGGCCTGGACAACCTCGAGGAGGGTGATGTCTTTGGGCCGCTTAGCCAAGGTTGCACCACCCCCTTTGCCGCGGCGGGTGGAAACAATTCCAGAGTCGGCCAAATGTTGCAAAACCTTGGCAAGGTAGGCTTCAGGCACATGAATGGCGCTGGCCATTTCGCGCACACTAACAATGGCAGGTGCAACCATGGAAAGGTGAGCGACGGCCCGCAAGGAATATTCAACAGTTTGGGAAAACATCCGACCTCCGCTGATTCAGGAGAGACAAGTCCGATTATAAGGTGGCTCCAAGAAGATTCCACTGGAAAAAATCAGTGAGGAATAAAATGCGAAGAGTTTTTGGGGTTAGTCCCGGAACCGAGGCAACCACGAGTGAGCCATCAAGTGCCGGGTAGTGCCGGTGAAGGGGAGCTCCACCGGATGGGAATGCCATCAATTCGGCGGGTGAATTGGCGCATGATGGAATTGAATGCCGTATCTGCCTGTTCTTTAGCCTCGAGAGTGGCGGCGCCAAATCGGATTCCTTCATCCAGTTTTTCGCCAAGGCCCAGTTGCCGGATTTGGGCAATGAGGGGGCCCACTTTGGGATCTTTGAGGATTTGGGCCTCGACTTGAGGGCGCGGGATAGTGGCATCAGCCTGTTGGGTTCGGCTGTGAATCAGCCGCCATTCGGGCCCTTTGGGACCAGCCATTTTTGAATAAACCCGGTCGTCGATTGTGACTTTACGGTTTGGCAGATCGGGTTCGACCCGGGTGATGCGGAACTGAGCAGCTTTTTTTTTGTCGGCAATTGCTGAGGCCTCGGCCACCGCTTTGGAACCTTCGTTTTGACCGGGACCTTTTTCTCCGAGCAGGTCCCCTAGGGCACCATCAAGGAGGCCTGGGCCGAGCTTGCCCAAGATTTCCTGAAGGCCGGCACCAGGAATGGCTCCGCCCCCTTCGGGTGCTTCGAGGACGGAATTTCCGGTTCCTTGGAAGTTGAGCTTTTGGCCATGAAGGTAGGATAAATAAGCTTTTCGCAATTCCCAATCAGCCTCGCTTTCCACGGGTATGCCGGGCATTTTTTCGCTGAAATCGGGGGTTTGCTTGTCCCATGCAATGTTGTCTGCCTTGAGGGCGGCAATGGTTTGGGAAGCGGATTGGCTTTCAACTTGGTCAATATGTTCGTGCCATGCGACCAAAACCAGCTTGAGGTATTCAGGTTTTGCGCGAATGAGTTTGCGTGGCTGTTTTGGCAAAAGGCGGACCAGCACAAAGGGGCCTTTTCCGGCGGCGCCATCGGCTCCCAAACCGGGATCCATGCGGGAAATTTGCTCGTCGATAAAGCCTTTTAGTTGTTCGTTGGCGGGAGAAGCCTCGAGAGATTTATCCCAAGCTGCGAGCCTGCGGGCGTAATCGACGCGCAGTGCCCATTCGCGGTCGTTTTGGTCGTTTTCAAGTTTTGATGCCAAATCGGGATAGGTCTTTCTCAGCCATTCCCTGCGGCAGGCGAACCAGAGCTCGCCTGTTGGGCCAGTTCCAAATACCAGGCCACGCAGTTCGGCCCCTTCGTAGGTTAAACGGTCCACCGGGAGGTCGCGGGGGACCGGAACGACAGGAGGCTTATCCTGGGCAAAAAGGGGTGAGCCAGCGCACAGGGCTGACAAAATTAATGATAAGAATCGGCTGGTAACCATGTGTCACCCCCCCAAGGGATAATACTACTCTATCACCCTTGGCAGAAGGCGGATGGTTACGTTGGCCTATCAGGCGAGCAAATCCTTGACCACATGGCCGTGGATGTCGGTCAGGCGGTAGTCCCTTCCTGCATGGCGGTAGGTGAGGCGCTCGTGGTCGAAACCGAGGAGGTGCATCATGGTTGCCTGCAGGTCGTGCACATGGACTTTTTTGTCAACCGCCTGGAAGCCGAAGTCGTCTGTGGCACCGTAAGTCATGCCGCCTTTGACACCACCGCCCGCCATCCAAATGGAATAGCCGTGGTGGTTGTGGTCACGCCCGTTGATCTTGCCGGCGTTGGCACCGGCGGTAGGTAGTTCGACAGTGGGTGTGCGACCGAACTCGCCGCCCCAGAGGACTAGGGTGTCATCGAGCATACCCCGCTGCTTTAGGTCAAGGAGGAGGCCGCCTATGGCCTGATCGCATTCTTTGGCGAGCCGGCGGTGATTGACCTCAATGTCATCGTGGTTGTCCCAGGGTTGGCCTGCGCCATGCCAAACTTGAACAAAGCGCACGCCGCGCTCGACGAGCCTTCTGGCGATGAGCATTTGGCGACCTTGCAAGCCGGGCCCGTAAAGATCGCGGATGTTTTTAGGTTCGCGGTTGATGTCGAAGGCGTCTTCGGCGTCGGACTGCATGCGGTAAGCCAATTCAAAAGACTGTATGCGGGATTCGAGGCGCGGGTCTGCTTGGCGCGGTTGCTGGTGGCTGCGATTGAAAGCTGCGAGCAGGTCGAGTTGTTTGCGTTGGCGCTGGCTGGGTGATGCTGCGCGGACATTCTCGATGAGCTTTTCGAGTGTGGTGTTGTTGGTATCGACATAGGTGCCCTGATAAACGCCAGGCAAGAAAGCGCTTTGCCAGTTTTGGGTCTCTTGGATGGGATAACCACCCGGGCACATGGAGATGAAGCCGGGCAGGTTTTGGTTTTCGCTACCCAGGCCATAGGTGACCCAGCTACCCATGCTTGGGCGGACTTGGCGGCTATCGCCGCAGTTGAGCAGGAGTAAGGATGGCTCGTGATTGGGGACATCGGCATGCATGGACCGCACCACGCACAGGTGATCGGCCATTCGGGCTACATAGGGGAATAGTTCGCTAATCTCGATACCGGATTGCCCGTGCTTGGAGAATTTGAAGGGGGAACCAAAAGCGGCACCGGTTTTTCTTTCGGTCGGCAGGTTGGGGCGAGGCAGGACTTTGCCATGGTTTTTGTTGAGAAGCGGTTTGGGATCGAAGGTGTCGAGATGAGAGGGGCCCCCGTTCATGAACAGGTGGATGACCCGTTTTGCCTTGGGCTGAAAGTGGGGGCCGCGCGGGGCCAAAGGAGCAATGGACCGGTCGGAGGGTGCATTGGCTGCTGCCTCTTGGCCCAGCATGGCGGAGAGGGCCAAGCTGCCCATGCCCATAGCCGAGCGCTGCAGCAAACGGCGGCGGTCGATGGGGAAAGATGAATCCATGGTAAAACCTCGAGTTGGGTCAGTCTGCGAATGCGAATTCGTTGGAGCAGAGTAGGACTTGGGCGAGAGCGGCCCAGCCCTCGGCGTCTTGGGCGATAGCCAGGGCCTTTTCCTTTTCCTCACTGGTTGCATGGCGACCCCATGCCAAACGGGCCATGGCGTCCATGCGGGCGGCGGGTTCCAAATTTGCCAGTTCTGGGCGAGCCGCCATGGAGCGGGCCATTTCCATGGAAAAGGGACTGTTCAGGAGGTAGAGGGCTTGCTGGGGAACGGTGGTGCTATGGCGTTGGGGTGTGGCCAAGTCGGGGCTGGCCAAATCAAAGGTGCGGTAAGTGCCTGGAAGGTTTTGGCGGTCGATGAAGCCATAGACACTGCGGCGGCCAGAGTAGGGCTGTGCGAAGAGGTCTACGGCGGGGCCGCCGGTTTTTTGGTCGAGCCGGCCGGCTGTGGCCAGCATGCTGTCGCGCAGGGATTCAAATTCAAGCCTTCGGCGGTTCATGTGGCCCACCAGACGATTGTCGGGATCGGCTGCTGTGGCCAAGGGGTTTTCGCACTCCTGACGGTAAGTGGCGGAGAGAACTATTTTTTTGTGGAGTTTTTTCATGGACCAGCCATCGCGCATGACAGAGGTGGCGAGATGGTCGAGCAGGGCTTGGTTGGTGGGCGCATCGCCTCGCAGGCCGAAATCGCCGGGAGTGCGGACAATGGCCTGACCGACATGCAAGAGCCACATGCGGTTGGCCATGACGCGGGCAGTGAGGGGGTTGTCTTTGGAGGTGATGGCCTGGGCCAACTCGGCGCGACCGGTGCCCTGGGTGAAAGGCTTGCCGTTTGAGATCACCTCTGGGAAAGCGCGCTTGACCTCAGGGCCGGGGCTATTCGGGTTTCCACGTAGGAAGACCTTAGGATTATGGGGGCCATTCTCTTTGAGGCCCATGGCCCGGGGCTGTTTGTCAGCATTTTTGGCTACAAATTCGTCGAGTTCTTTTTTTACCTTTTGCAGGTCGTTTCGCTCGGCGCGGTCGATGAATTTTTCAATTTCGGCAGGGGGGAAAAAAGTCGGGGCCTTGTCGCCTGTCAAGGCTTTGCGCACTTGGGTCAGGTCGTTTGGCTGCGGTTCCTTGAGGGCGGCTTCAAACAGGAAACTGTACCGCTGAGCCAGGTCCATGTGGTGTTGCGGTAGGTCTGTCACCAGAGCCTTGAGGGGGGCGGGCCATTTTTTAGCCTCGGCCCGTTGCTGCATTTTTTTTAGGGCAGCCGGCGCATCTTCTTTCCATTGGCTGACTTTGACGGAGGCGAAAGCGCGCCACGTGGCGAACGCCTCATCGTCTTCTTTGGCAGCCTGTTCCAGGTAAACCCGCCACTTGTCGATCAGTGGCTTGCGCATCATGCCCGGGAAGTTGAGGGATAGGGCTTTGTTGCCCTCTCCAGCGGTGAGGTCACGAACCGCCACCAAATAGAGGTGGGCTTGTTTGCGGAGCTTGTCTGGTACAGATTTTCGCAATTCGTTGAGCTTATTCCCGACCTTGGCCTTGTTTGCGGCCAGCTCCTTTTTGAAAGTCTCGGCTTTGGGGCCAGAGGGGTCTTCCAATTCGGGTTGGTTCTCGGTGCTGCCGGCGTGGATGCCATAGAGGGAGTAGTAATCTTTGATGCTAATAGGATCAAACTTGTGATCGTGGCAGCGGGCGCAGGCGACAGTGAGCCCTTGCAGGCCACGCATGGTGATGTCGATGCGGTCGTCGATGATGTCGTGGGTGTTGTTTAGAAAGCGGCGGCCAAGGGTGAGGTAGCCGAGGGCGGCGAGATCTTTGCGGGCAACACCGGGCAAGGCATCGGCGGCGATTTGGAACGAGACAAATTGATCGTATGGGAGATCGGCATTGATGGAGTTGATGAGCCAGTCGCGGTAGGTCCAGGCGAACGGGTAATTGCGATCTTCTTGGAAGACATAGCCCTTGGTGTCGGCATAGCGTGCCAGATCCATCCAATGGCGTGCCCAGCGTTCGCCGTGACGCGGGTCTGCTAGCAACCGGTCCACCAAACGATCGTGGGCGCCGTTGGGTTTATCGGCCAAAAAGGCATCGATTTCGGCGGGGGTGGGCGGCAAGCCGACTAGATCGAAGGTCACCCGCCTTATGAATTTTTCCCGGTCCACCTCTGGTGCAGGAGAGAGATTGGCGGCCTCGAGGCCGGCCAGAACAAAACGGTCGAGAGGATCTTTCACCCAGCCCGGGTTACGCACTTCCGGAAGTGAAGGGTCGCGGACCGGCTGAAAGGCCCAGTGAGTTTTGCGGGCCATTTCAACAGGTGGGACGGCATTGGTTGCGGCTTTACCGTCGTCGGGCCAAACGGCCCCATCGCGGATCCAGCGGCCAATGTCATCGATAATTGGCTGGGGCAATTTGCCTTTGGGGGGCATTTTCAAGTCGGTATCGTGAGAAAGGACCGTGAAGAGCGAACTTTTTTCAGGCTTGCCGGCCAGCAAAACCGGGCCGGTGTCTGCCCCTTTTTTCAGCCAGGTTGGGCCATCCAACCTGAGGCCGGCCTGTTGTTTGGCAGGGCCATGGCATTTTTGGCAGTGCTCCACCAGCACCGGGCGGATTTTGTTTTCAAAAAAAGCGGAATCGGGGCCGGCAGACAAAGCCGCTTGGGAGAGCATTGAGAAAAACGCAAGTGGAAGCATGCCTTGGGTTTCCGCATCGCCTTCGGGTGGGATATAGGGGCCAGCATTGGCTTGGGTGGGTATCTATATCTTACATCCGTTTTGAACCGGGTGGAAGTTCAGGCAAAGCAGACACGCTTTGTTAAATGGCGGAATATTCGGAAGCAAATATTAGAAAAGCCCCATGAATTTGGAAAATGGGGCGGGTTTGTTTTGAATCCTTGCAAAGTTGCTCAGGTCGGGTGAGACTGCTTTTTACCTCTAATACTTTGTGCCTTACCTTTTGTGGAGTGCCCTGGCATGTCTGAACCAAAACCAAGCAGGTCATTGCCAAACTCAAGCAATTCATTTCCAAACTCAAAACAGGGCAGTATCAGGCGCAGGGAATTTTTGGCCCATTTGTCGGCTGGAACTTTGGGCATCAGCATTGTTCCTCGCCATGTGCTTGGCGGGAAGGGTTTTATTGCCCCCAGCGAGCGGGTGCGCATGGCCGGAATTGGTGTTGGGGGGATGGGTGGCGGTGATGTGGGCACCCTGACCCGCTTGGGAGCTGAGTATGTGGCGTTGTGCGATGTGGATGAACAGCGGGCGGCAGGGACTTTTGGTGGGCACAAGAATGCCCGAAAGTACAAAGACTTTCGCGAAATGCTCGAAAAAGAGGCGAAACATATTGATGCGGTATCGGTGGGCACACCTGATCACACGCATGCAGTGGCGACCGTTGCAGCGCTGAAGCTTGGCAAACATGTGTATTGCCAAAAGCCGCTGACGCAGACGCTGGGAGAGTGCCGGTCTGTGTTTGAGGCTGCCCAAAAGGCGGGTGTTATGACATCGATGGGCAACCAAGGCCATGCCACCGAGGGGGCGAGACTGACCAACGAGTGGATTCGCTCGGGTTTGATTGGAGAGGTGTTGGATGTGCACGCTTGGAGTGACCGGGCGGGCAAGTTGTGGAAGCAGGGTATTGGTAGGCCAAAGGACACGCCTCCCACTCCGGCGACCCTTGACTGGGACTTGTGGCTGGGGCCTAGGGCTTACCGGGCCTACAACCCGGCCTATGCCCCGCATAGCTGGCGCGGCTGGCTGGATTTTGGCACTGGAGCCTTGGGTGATATGGGCTGCCACATTTTGGACCACCCGATATGGGCGCTGGAGTTGGGCGCGCCTTCGGTGGTGGAGTCAAGGGTTACGCTTGATGGCAGCGTGGTGGATGGCAAACCCAATACAGATTCGTTTCCTGTAGCCTCGATGATTTATTACACCTTCAAAGGCAAGAACGGCCGGCCTCCTGTTCACCTGACATGGTATGACGGTGGGCTGATGCCGCCCGCCCCTGCCGAACTGCCAACCGGTCAGCGATTACCGGATAATGGCGTGCTCTATTTAGGCAGCAAAGGCAAGATATATCACTCTTCGCATGGTGGTATGCCGCAGGTACTGCCTGGCGAACTGCGCGAGCATGCGTTGAAAGTGCCAAAAACGATGGAGCGTTCTCCGGGGCACTATGAGGAATTTATCCGCGCCTGCAAGGGTGGGCCTAAGCCTGTGGCCAATTTTGATTATTCGGGCCCCATGACTGAAACGGTGCTGTTGGGAGTGCTATCGTTGCGGGTGCCGGGCACGCGTTTGGAGTGGGACAGCGCGTCGATGAAGGTGCAAGGGATGCCGGAACTGGACCGATTGATCCGGCCAGAGGCGAGAAAGGGTTGGGTGGTTTAGACTCAGGCAGCTTGGGCCTTGGGCTGTTGGTTAACTTTGCCGATAGGAATTATTTGATATTGAATCTCATTGGCGGGGAACATACGGCATAGGCGCCGCTCGTACCAGTCTTGCCAGCCGCTGGAGAGGTTGATGAGCGGTTGCAGTACCGAGCGCACCACCTTGTCGAACCAGGTGGCGTGCATGAGGCGGATGTGGATTTGCTTCACCTGGAATCGGCACTGGCTGTAAAAAGCTGGCACTTTGCGCTTGGGCTGGTCTTGATCGGCGGCAAAGTAGAAAAAGGAATATAGCCCGAAGAAGCGCACATGAGTCGGGTCGGAATACCCATAGGGATTGGAGAAGTGCGGCACACGGATATCGATTACCCCGCCTGGGCGAACCACCCGATGCATCTCTTCCAAAAGCGGTAGCAGGTTGTCGATGTGTTCGAGCAGGTGGCGGCAATGGATTGCATCGACCGATCCGTTGGGCAGTTGGTCTAACGGTTCATTGAGGTTTGCCTGCACATCGACGCCTGGCAGGTCGACCAGGTCGAGCAAGTAATGGTCCTGAAGAGGCCTGAGCCCGCCTCCGAGATTCAGTTTCACTGGTTTGCCGGAATTGAGATCAGCCTGGAGGGCTGGATTGAGGATTTTCATGCCCAGATTTCCGGAAGCGGCTGTTCGTTGTCCAATGGTTACCTATCGTCTGTTAGGCTGGGCAAACTGTAGGGATAGTGTCAGGCTTGCCGATTTTAATGCCAAATATCAGAGAGTGGGGGTTTTCACATGGCATGCAAAGGGTGGATGGTGGTGATTTGGCTGGCAGCGGCTCCCCTGGTGGTGCTTGGCCAAGACAATCAACTCACTGCCAAAGAAAAGGAAGAGGGTTGGGAGCTTCTGTTTGATGGGAAAACCACTATGGGTTGGATGACGCCCAAGCGGAAGGCACTTGCCGTTAGCCATGTGCAAGAAGGGGCGTTGAATCCACACCCTACCGATTACATGCTGACCCATGAGAAGGAGTGGGGGGATTTTGTGTTGGGGCTTGATTTCAAGATCAGCCCGAAGTGCAATTCGGGGGTGTTCATCCGTACCAGCCCGCTGGAAGCGATGGTGGGCAAGGATGTGGGGTTCAATGGGCTGGAAATCGCCATCGATGACACCAAAACCAGTGGTTACCACGATACGGGTGCCTTGTATGATTTGGCCAAACCCAGCCGCAACGCCATGAGGCCTGTTGGGGAGTGGAATCGCCTTGTGCTCACCTGCAATGGGCCGAAGATTAGCGTGGAGGTTAATGGTGCGCTGGTGAACAGCATCGATCTGGATAAATTTGACAAGGTTGGCCTGCGGCCTGATGGCAGCCAACACAAGTTTGGAAACGCCACGCGGAGCCACCCTCGGATCGGTTTCATTGGTTTGCAAGACCATGGGTCTGACTGCTGGTACAAGAACATCAAAGCGAAGCGACTGGCGGCCCCCACACCATGAGCGAGGCGGCCAGTTGGTGGGTTTATTTGTTGCGGTGCGTAGACGGCACGCTTTATACCGGAATCAGCACCGACCCAGACCGCAGGTTGGTCCAGCACAATGCCGGGACTGCGTCGCGATATACTCGCGCGCGGCTGCCTGTGGAGATGGTTTGGCGCGAAGCGCAAAGTGGCCATGGCGACGCTTTGCGGCGCGAGTTGGCTATAAAAAAGCTGGCACGAGTCGACAAAGAAAAACTGATCCAACCTGTGAGACCCCGAAGGCGGAAGCCCAAAGCATGATTTCGCTGTATGAAGACCCGGTTTTCACTTTTCGGTTTGAGGAAGATCGGCTGGTTGACCGGTTCCAATTAGAGGGTGTGCCATTTGGGGCTTTGGTGGTTGTTTGCCAATGGGCGGCAGACGCACCCGACGGGGCCGGGCCAGAATTGGCCCGGTGGTTGGTTGGAGACGGGGGTTGGGTTACTGCCATGCCGCCACTGCTGGTGCGTGCTGGCGGTGGATTTGTTGTGAGGCGAGAGGCGCTTTGAATTAGGCTTTGGCCATGGCTTTTAAAATTTCGACACCCCGCTCGATGGTTTTCATGGTGGCGGCGTAGCTGATGCGGAAATGGGTGTCGTGGTGGCTGAAGACCTTGCCCGGGATGATGAGCAGGTTTCGGTTGATTGCCTCGGCAACGAAGTCGGTGCCGTTTCGGCCATGGGGTGCCCGGACATAGAGGTAGAAGGCCCCGCCGGGCTGGCCTATGTCGTAGTCGTGGGCGAGTTCGCGGCGGATGAAATCGCGTCGTTCTTTGTAGCTGGCGACTTCTGTGGACATATCCACATTGAGTGCGGCGAGGGCGCCGTGCTGGGCCATACTAGGCGCGCAGACGAAAGTGAATTGTTGCAATTTGATCATTTCCTCAACGAGTCTTGAGGGGCCGTGGGCGTAGCCAACGCGCCAGCCTGTCATGGCGTGGCTTTTGCTGAAGCCGTCGATGACCAGGGTTTGGGGATTGAACTGGGCTGGGCTGATGAAAGGTCCATCATAGGAGAACATGCTGTAGATTTCGTCTGAAATGAGCAAAATGCCCTTTTCTAGGCACATCTCGGCGAGGGCCTGGGTGACCTCGAGAGGCCACATGGCGCCTGTTGGGTTGGCCGGTGTATTGAGGATCATGACTTTCGTTTTGGGGGTGATGAGAGACCGCACCCGGTTGGGATCGGGCACGAAGGTTGGGGCGGTATCGACAGCGATGAATTTGGCACCGCTGAGTCCGGTTAGGTTGGGATACATGACGAACCAGGGGTCGAAGCCGATGACCTCGTCACCGGGATCGAGCACGCAGGTGAGGGTGAGCACCAAGGCGCCTGTGGTGCCTGAAGTTATGAGGATGGAGCGGTCTTCGCAGGCTGTGGGTGGGAGATTTTCCCTGACCTTTGCCAGAATGCCCTCGCGCAGTTCGGGCAGGCCTTGGGTGACGGTGTAGCTGTTGTGGCCTGAGTCGATGGCTTTGACAGCGGCGTGGCGGATGATCTCGGGGACTGGAAAATCTGGCTGGCCGATGCTGAGGTTGACCGGATCTTTCAGCTTGCGTGCCAGGTCAAACACTTTTCGAATGCCTGATGATTCAAATTGGCCCATCGCCTTGGCGATCCATTCGGCGGGGTCGCGTTGCTTGTTGTGCAGCATGGCTTCAATTCCTTGGTGTGTGGGTTTTGGTGAATTCGCGGTTGGCAAGGGTTTTGGCCAAGCGTGAAGCGCCCTCGTTCATGGTGTGGGCATTTTCGGGGAACAGGCCATCCCAAAGAGCGTCGAGCTTTAGAACGGCTTGGGTCAGGGGAATGGGGCGGTAACGGCCGGCGGTCTCGGTGATGAGACCCATGCGGGCGAGTTTCAGTAGCGCATCGGCCTCTTCAAAATCGATGGGTGTTCCCAGTTGAGCTTTGAGAAAATCCTCGCAATGGGTGTCGAGTTCGCGGGCCGTCCAACCTTCAGGTGGGGCATGCATTGCAAGCGCGTGGAAGGCTAACCATGCCTCGCGGCATTCCTGCTCCTCGGCCTCATCGATCAGGCGGAGTACAGCGCCCAGGTTGCTGTCCAGCTTTTGGTAGTAGAGGTGTTTGTTGACTTTGAAGCTATATTGGTTGTGTTTTGATTTCCATGCGGAGTAAGACCTAAGGCCATACCCGCCTATGGCAATTGCGGCTGACCAACTCAAAAGGCCCCCCAGGACATTGATGCCTGCGGAGACTAGCGTCAGTAGGGCGTTGCCCAGGAGCATAATGACCCCCGTTGCGAGTGGGAAACCGATGAGGCCTTTGTCGAGGCCTGATAGCCGCATGCGACTGCCGGGCAGCAGCAAATCGAGATCATCTTTGGGGACGCGGCGGAACAGCTTGAGGTGAATCCCCTCGCGGGGCATATCGGAATTGATTTCGGGATTAGGCCTCAAACGCAGGGCCAGAACCATGCGGTGGTATGTTGGAACGCGCTGGTTTTTAGGCTCCCAAAATTTCCACCATTTTGAACGCTTTTTATCGACGAGGCTTTCGCCCCGGACATAAACCTCGAGGCGCTCAAAAACCGCCGGATCCATGCGCATGTGCAGGCCCAGTCGGTTGGTTTTTGTTTTTTCCGAGGCGACCTGTTCCCAGCTTAGTTGGCGGAAGTTGCCCTGCTGCAGTAGCCTATCAAGCGACTCGAAAAAAGCGGTTTCGCCTTCGAGTTCGGCATCGGGGCAGAGGTTGGTGACCGGCCGTGTGTCGGAGTCGGGGTCGAATGGTGCGTAAAGATCTTTGAGATGGTCTAGCTGGACTTGGAAATAGTGGTGGTAAAGGGCACTGCAAATGCCGAAAAAGCGCAACCAGTCAAGCTGTTCGGCCGGGGGTGTCTGGCTGACCAGTAGACCGGCCAATTCAGCCTTTCTAATCGGGATGAAGTGTTCAATGCCCAAGGAATGGGTCATGCAGTGGTTCCGTTGGCTCTGGGCCTAGGGTCAATTAAAAACATGTTCAGGACCGGGGTAGCTGCTATCGCGCACTTCGGCAGCGTAACGCTCGGCTGCTTGACGAATGATGGTTGCCAGATCAGCCTGACGCTTCACGAAGCGCGGCTTGATGGCTTGTTCCATGCCCAGCATGTCGTTGATGACCAAAACTTGGCCATCGCAGCCCGGGCCGGCCCCTATGCCGATGGTGGGAACTGATAGAGCCTGGGTGACGCGTTTGCCCAAATCTGCCGGTACGCATTCAACAACAATGGCAAAGGCACCTGCCTCTTCCACGGCCTTGGCATCGGCCAGCAATTCGTCGGCATCGCGTTGCACTTTGAACCCACCCAAGCGGCGGACAGACTGGGGCGTGAGGCCCACATGGCCCATGACGGGGATGCCGGCCTCGACCATGCGCCTGATGGCCGGGACGCATCTACGGCCGCCCTCGAGTTTTACCGCGTGAGCGCCGGTTTCTTGCAAAATGCGGCCGGCGTTACGAATGGCCTCGTCATCATTGACCTGATAGCTGAGGAAGGGCATATCGACAACCACCAAGGCCCGATTGGCAGCGCGGGCAACCATACGGCCGTGGTAGATCATTTGGTCGAGGGTGACGGCCAAGCCATCGGTCAGGCCCTGAACCACCATTCCCAGAGAATCGCCCACCAGAAGGCAGTCGATACCTGCTTGGTCGAGGAGCAGGGCGGTTGGGTAGTCGTAGGCGGTGAGCATGGAAATGCGCTTGCCGGCCCGTTTTGCCGCCACCAAGTCGGGCACGGTCACTTTGTGGTCTGGATCGAGAGGTTGCCTGCTCATTGGGCGGGTCACCGTCGCTTGGAGGGTAGGCACAAGAACCATGGGCGACCACCGCCCGACGGTTTTTGTGAATAGTTCCCTACACTCAATTAGATCAGCTTCTCAGGGCAACCAGTTTGGGTAAAGGTCTGAAGGGCGAAGGAGTATCACCATGGCCAAGGCTGTGACGGTGTTTGGTGGCGGTTGTTTTTGGTGTTTGGAGGCTGTTTTTCAGCGTTTGAAAGGGGTTTTGAGTGTGACATCGGGTTATGCGGGGGGTCAGCCCGACCGGCCCACCTATGAGCAAGTTTGTTCGGGGACAACGGGCCATGCGGAGGTGATTCGGGTCGAGTTTGACCCGGAGGTGCTAGGTTTTGACAAACTTTTGGAAGTGTTTTTCATGCTCCACGACCCCACTACCCTCAACCGGCAGGGAGCGGATGCAGGGACCCAGTATCGTTCTGTGGTGTTTTGCCAGAATGACGGGCAGGTAGCTGATGCGAGTCGGGTGGTGAAGGAGGTGAACTCCAGCGGGGTGTATTCGGCCCCTGTGGTGACGCAGTTGGTGTTACCGCCGGGGCCAACTTTTTGGCCGGCGGAAAAATATCACTGGGATTATTACAATACCCATGGTTTTCAGCCTTATTGCCAGATGGTGATAGACCCGAAACTGCGCAAATTGTTGAAACTGTTTCCGGGTGAGGTGGCGGAGAAGTCGATTTGAGATTGCCCCGAGTGAAAGGGGCCGTCACCGCTTTGGAAGGTAGAGTGGGGGATTGGAGGGGGAGTGGTCATTTCCAAAGGCCGTCACGCATTTGGATGAGTAGACTGGCATTGCCATTGGTGAACCAGTTGCCGGCCTGGCCCTCATCGATGGCACTCCAGAAGACACCTGAAACTAAAAGGGTGAAGAGCGTCACATGGAAAAGCTGGAGGCCCTTTTGCATTCCGGCCTGGAACCCAATGAAGAGCATGAGTAGAACGGCTGAAAGTGGAACGACCAAAATGCCGCGAATAGACCTGCTTTCGGCCAATGAAACCATTCTGGCAGTGTGTGAGCCGATGACGCCATTGATTCCGTCGACCAATGCCTGGGTCAATTCAGGCTTTTTTTGTGCTGCCTCTTTGCTGACATCGATCAGGGCGCGGAGGCGGGTCCTGACCTCGGAGAGTCTTTCGACAAATTGAGGTGATTTCAGTTCCAATTCGCCCAAACTGATTTTGGAGTCGACATAGTCCCTGATGCTATCACGCACTTTGGCGGCCTCGGAAGTTTCGAGGAAATGGACCGTGGCGGACACCCCTGATAGCGACCGGCATTCATCTTTTAGCATTTCATGCCTTAGGGCGGTTCGACTCAATGAGGCTGAGTAGAGGAAGGCAAGGAGGAGGCTGAGGATTGTGACACCACCCTCCTGAAAAATGCCGTTGGTGGTGAAGCCCCTTGAGTGGAAGAAAGAGCCAATCAGTTTGCCCGCAACTGCGGCGGTGAGCATGGAAACTGCCAGCAGAAGGGCCAAATGGAAGGAAGATTCTCCGGCAAGGTTCATGGCTGTTTTCCGAGCCTATAACCCCGGGCCATTGGTCAAGGGATTAGGGCGGCCAAATTATCTCGCATTGCCTGGGGTAGAAAACTTGCCTGGAACGACTGTTTGGCCAAGGCGCGCAAGGAGGAATCAGTCAGTCCAAGCTTCTCAGCGCAGGCGACATAATTGTCACCCACATACGACTGGATGTAGGCAGGGTCGTCGGAGTTGATGGTGATGGCGAGGCCTGCATCGATCAGTTTGGGGAGGTTGTGCCGTTCGAGACGGGGGAAAACGCCCAAGCGGACATTGCAAACAGGGCAAACCGTGAGGGGAAT